>DATFTU010000060.1:0-3944 GCA_035261565.1 Bacteroidia bacterium | reverse complement strand
TAACATGATTGATATTGTTTTTAAATATGATACTGCGGGAAAATATGCTCAATACAGTCAGGGCATATCAAATTTAGCTAAAGATGTTGGCTTTCAATTTCAAAATATAGGTAACGCTAACATTAATGGTGTAGATGTTTCTATTAGCGGTACCGGAAAAATTGGTCAGGTAAGGGTAGATTTACTTTCGGGCTACACATATTCTAATCCTATCAACCCTAATTATAATCCAAAAACAGATACCAACGGAACATCGCGTACTAATGTTTTGCGATATAGAAACAAAAGTCTTTTTAAAAATGATATACAACTAACGTATAAAGTTATTTCTTTGGGATGGAGTGTTCGTTATACAAGTAATATGCAAAACATTGACAGACGTTTTCAGCAAAATGTTTTATATGACGATGGAGTACCCGACCAGTATGCGCCTCCCAGTACATTTCTTTTACCGGGCTTAGCTCAATACAGGGCTACGCACAATACGGGTGTGTGGGTTAACGATTTTAGGATTGCCTGCCAGGTAAGTAAAGTTGTACGGGTATCGTTTTTAATAAACAATTTTTTTAATACCGAATTTATGTCTCGTCCGGGGTTAATAGAGCCGCCACGAACATTTATTCTTCAGGTGGCTCTTAAATTTTAGATTGAGGAAATTTTAGCGCAAAAATTGTTCCTTTAGGTTTATTATCGCTAATACTTATTTGTATACCGTGTAAATTGCACAGGTTTTGTGTAATAAACAAACCAAGCCCAGTGCCTTTGGCAGATCGGGTTTCTTCATTGCCAATGCGGTAAAACTTTTTAAATACATTTTCTTTTTCCGCGTCAGAAATACCGGCACCTTCATCTTTTACCAAAACAACCGGACTATTATTTTGAGAATGAATATTAATCTCAACAACAGAATTTGCAGGCGAATATTTTAATGAATTTTCTATCAGGTTTGAAAAAATGATAGACAAAAATTGCTCATCTGCATCAACAAAAACTGCTTCGACCGGGTTTATTTTAATTCGGTTTTTGTTTTCTTCAAAAGCTTGGTCAACAAGTTTAACAAGAGCCTCTTGCAGATTTACTTTTTTTAGGTTTAAAATGTTGTTTTCATTTTCAGCTTTTGATGCCAGCAATACATTATCAATCATACGAAGCAAACGCTCATTATCTGCCAACGCTTTTTGTAATAATTTATTTTTTACGTTTTCATCTAAACTATGCTTTTGCAAGGTTTGTAACTGAAGTTTTACTGATGCCAGTGGAGATTTAAGTTCATGCGTTACTGATAGCAAAAAGTTGTTTTGCAAGCGAGCCAGTTCATTTTCTTTTTTGCGCGTATTATAAATTTTTAAAACTCCTAACGACACCAAAATTAAAAACACGGTGCCTTCGCCCACATGCATCCATAACTGATGATTTTTTTTTGTTTCAATTTGCCAAATATTTTCTTCCAGTAAATTTTTATCGGCAAAATGCAAAGCCGATATTTTTTTCTGTTCCTCAGCTAATTGACGGGTTTGTTTAGCCAGCAAAACCTCCCACCATACAAACTGAAGCACCACATAGGCAACCAACCCATAAAATAACCAGGGAGCTTTAGCTGTGGACTTCATTGTGCTTAGTCATTAGTTTTTCAATCCCCGTAAATATGGTGGTAACATCTTTAACCGATTTTACATGTTGTATGCTAATGTAAAAACGTGCGCCTTGCTCTTTTAAGGAACAGTTTGCCGGATTTTTTTGTGCGTATAATAAAATACTCTTAAACGCCTCTGAGTTATAATACTCACTCTCTTGCTTACTGATAAAATAAGCCAGCATTTTTCCGTTTTTCAAAACCAGTTTTTCAAAGCCTAAATACATAGCCCGGCGGCGCATACGTATGGCATCGGTTAAATTAAGTACTTGCTGCGGCAATGGGCCAAAACGGTCTTCCAAATTTTGCTGTAAAACAATTAATTCATCTTCGGTTTGTGCCTCATCTAATTGTTTATAGGTGTTTAAGCGCTCGGTAATGTTTTCTATGTATCCGTCAGGTATCAATAACTCAAAATCGGTTTCAAGTACCGTATCTTTTACAAATGCTTTTGAGAACGTAGTTTTTACCTGGCTTTCCGCTAACTGAATATCTTTGGTTTGTTCTTTATACCAGCTTTCTTCTTTTAATTCCTCAACCGCTTCGTTTAATATTTTCATATAAGTATCAAAACCCATATCGTTTATAAAGCCACTCTGCTCGCCGCCCAGCATATCACCTGCACCACGTATATCTAAATCGCGCATGGCAATTTGAAAACCGCTTCCTAAATCAGTAAACTCGGTAATGGCTTTTAAGCGTTTTTTGGCATCGCTTGTAAGCGTTAGTAAGGACGGAACCAGTAAATAAGCAAACGCTTTTTTGTTCGATCGCCCCACCCTGCCCCGCATTTGGTGCAAATCGCTTAAGCCGAAATTTTGCGCATCGTTAATTATAATGGTGTTTGCGTTTGAAATATCCAAGCCCGATTCTATAATAGTAGTGGCAACCAATATATCGGTTTTCCCTTCAATAAAATTAAGCATTACATCTTCTAATTTATCGCCTTCCATTTGTCCATGCCCAACGGCCACCTTTGCTTCGGGCAACAAACGCTGAATAATGCCCGCAATTTCTTGTATGCTTTGTACTTTGTTATGTATAAAAAATGCCTGCCCACCGCGGGCCAGTTCAAACCGCAACGCATCGCGCACCAACTCTTCGTTAAAATTATGCAGCTCTGTTTGCACCGGATACCGGTTAGGCGGCGGTGTTGCAATTACTGATAAATCGCGCGCGCCCATTAAAGAGAATTGCAGCGTACGCGGAATAGGTGTAGCTGTAAGTGTTAACGTATCTACATTTTGTTTAATAAGTTTTAATTTATCTTTCGCGCCAACGCCAAACTTTTGCTCCTCATCTATAATAAGCAAACCCAAATCTTTAAACTTAATTTGGTTGCTTAATAACTTATGTGTGCCAACTAAAATATCAACTTTGCCTTCGGCTAATTTTTGCAATGTTTCTTTTTGTTCTTTAGCCGATTTAAACCTGTTTACAAAATCAACCTTGCACGGAAAATCTTTAAAGCGTTCGGCAAATGTTTTATAATGTTGCAATGCTAAAATAGTTGTGGGCACTAATATGGCAGTTTGTTTACCATCACAAGCTGCTTTAAAGGCCGCACGTATGGCAATTTCGGTTTTGCCAAAGCCCACATCACCACACACCAGCCTATCCATTGGGTACGGTTTTTCCATGTCGCGTTTTACATCCGTTGTGGTTTTTTCCTGGTCAGGGGTATCCTCATAAATAAAAGAGGCCTCTAATTCATGCTGCAAATAATTATCGGGTGCAAAGGCATGTCCTTTTGACGTTTTACGTTTTGCATACAGTTTAATTAAATCAAACGCAACTTGCTTAACGCGTGTTTTGGTTTTTTGTTTAAGTGTTTGCCAATGGGTTGAGCCAAGCTTATCCATGCGGGGTACCTGGCCCTCTTTACCTGTATATTTTGCAATACGGTGTAACGATGTTATGCTTACATAAACGGCATCATTATCCTTATAAACCAACTTAACCGCTTCTTGTGTTTTATCGCCAACTTTTATTTTTTCAAGCCCTGCAAAACGCCCTATACCATGGTCGATATGCACCACATAATCTCCGGGGTTAAGGCTTTGCAACTCTTTTAAGGTTAATGCCTCACCCGTTTTTTGAAATGATTGCGGGGTTTTATATTTATGGTAACGTTCAAATATCTGATGGTCGGTATAACAAGCCAGTTTGTTTGTATAATCTATAAACCCTTCGTGAATGCTAAGATGTATAGTTTCAAATAAATTTTCGGCCACTTTATTTGCATGAGAAACATCAGTTAAAATTTGTCGTAAACGTTCAGCTTGTTTCTCAGTATCGGTAAATAAAAAAT
>DATFTU010000059.1:0-4038 GCA_035261565.1 Bacteroidia bacterium | reverse complement strand
AAATTTTCGTAATGCGTTGTTGCAGGAAGATTATCCCCCATCATATAATACAAAAAGCAATCTAATTTACGCTTGGCAACCACTGCCGAGTCTTGCATTTTCATAGTGCCTGATGCTGCATTACGTGGGTTTGCTAAGGGGGCATCTCCAATTTCTTCTCGTTCTTTATTTTTTTCGTTAAACACGTTTAGCGGTAAAAAAATCTCGCCACGTATCTCAAAAAAATCAATGTAATCTCCTTTTAAAGTAAGTGGAATACTGCGAATTGTTTTTACGTTAGTTGTTACATCGTCGCCCTGAACGCCATCCCCACGGGTTACAGCCTGGGTAAGTTTTCCGTGCTCATAGGTTAAGCTAATAGATAATCCATCAAACTTTAATTCGCACACGTACTCAACACCACTACTAAACAAATCGGTTGTTGTAATGCCTAAACCTTTTTTTACACGCTCATCAAAATCTTTTAAATCATCTTTGCTATAGCTGTTAGCAAGCGATAACATGGCATATTTATGCTTTACCGTTTTAAACTCTTTGGTAATTTGTCCGCCCACTCGTTGAGATGGGGAATTTGGAGATAAATATTCAGGATGTTCTTTTTCCAGCTTAATTAACTCTTCCAGCAGCATATCAAAATCATAATCTTTTATGGTTGGGTTATCCAACACGTAATAGTTATAATTATGCTGTTCAATTTCTTTAGCCAGTTGTTCTATACGTTGTTTAGCTTGTTCGGTACTCATTGCTAAAATCTATTCTTTATCAAAGTTAATTTTATATTCTCAAAAAATTTCCTTTAAAATCCGCCATTCGGCCGGATAGTAATTATTTATGCGGTTGCCCAGGTTTTTAAACCAACCCAGGTTAAAGTTTTTATAGCTAAGTAAAGTAAATCCTTTTGTTGCATCAGGTAATACAAAGGGTTGTTTGCGCAAGTATTGTAATGCAACCGCAACATCCACATCCACTTTTACTACATCGGTATTTATTCGGTTTTGATAGGCAAGATACGGATGCGGAATAAAATCTTTTCCTTTTAACTGCCCTATGTGCAATGGCAGTTTTTTAATTTTTAAGGCTCCTGTGATTTGATTTACACAATATGTACTATTTTTATGAAAACCGCATATATCATCGTAAAACTTAACAAAATCAAGGTTTTCGGTATTAATTGTTTTTTTTACGCCTGTCTGTTCATCGGCAGAAATTTTAGTAAATAGTTTATGCGGGTTGCGGGTTGCTTTATTTTCTTCACTGGTTGTTTTTTTTAAACAGGCTAAGAAAAAACCCTCTCCTATTGTAAGGTGCGGAAAAAACCGGTAACCAAAAGCTTTGTGTTTATCAGACTGGGTTTCTGTAATTCCCCATTCGGGCAAGGTTTTCAGTTTTATAGTTTCTAACGAAAATTTTTCACATAAATAATCACACATATTTTCATTCTCCTCAACCGAGTAAGAACAGGTACTATAAATTAAAATACCATCTTGTTTTAAAGCAGGAAGTAAATCCGTTAAAATTCTTTGCTGACGTAGACTGCAATGGTTTACATTTTCTTCACTCCAATGTTCAATGGCATCATCTTGTTTTCTAAATAATCCCGAACCACTGCAAGGAGCATCAACTACCATAACATTAAAAAAATTCGGTAAGCGCGCAAAATCCTGCGGGTCGTTATTGGTTACCATATTGTTTATAGTACCCCACTTAGCCATATTATGGGTTAGTATGGGTACGCGTGTACTAATAACTTCATTGCTAACCAATAAACTTTCTTCGTTTAGTAAAGAAGCCAGTAATGTGCTTTTACCTCCGGGAGCAGCACAGGCATCTAATACAACTAAAGGTTTTGATGCGTTTGTTGTTTGCTTAAAAGCCTGTTCTACAAACATAGACGAAGCCTCCTGTACGTAATAACAACCGGCATGAAACAAGGGGTCGTTAGTAAAAACAGGTCTTTCAGGCAAATAAAAAGAGTTGCTTGTCCAGGGCACTTGTTTATCAAATACAAAACCACAAGCAGGTTTTAATGGGTTTAACCTGACTGAAACCGGAACGGTTTGCGTATGCGCTTCTTCAAACGCAGACATATCTACACTAAAATTTTTTGTAAGCTGATTTATAATTTGTACAGGTATTTTCATGTACTCTGCCAGATTAAATAATTAGTGGGGAAATTAAATTCTTTTACATCCATTTCGTTTTTAAAAATACCATATACCGCACTGCCACTGCCACTCATAGATGCATACAAAGCTCCTTTACCATAAAATGTATTTTTTACATTTTGTAATTCAGGGTGCTGCAAAAAAATAGTTTTTTCAAAGTCGTTTACTAAATCATCTTTCCAGTTTTCAATTCCACCTGTAATAATTGATTGAATATTTTTTTGTGGCTTAACAGGCATAACCCCTTTATAAGCCAAAGCTGTATTACTATGCACTGCCGGATAAACAACAACAGTATGATATGAGCCTAAATTAATTTTTATGTCAGAAAAAACATCCCCCTTTCCGCTTGCATACACCGCCTTGTTCTCAATAAAAAAAGCACAATCGCTGCCCAATTGTTTAGCAAAGTTGTGTTGCTCAATAGCCGATAGGTTTAGTAAAAATTTATCATTCAGCAGTTTAATAAAAAACGCTGCATCGCTTGAGCCTCCTCCCAAACCGGCACCCATAGGTATAATTTTATGCAGGTGGGTTTTTACAGGAGGTAAATTATATACAGCATCTAATAATTTGTACGCTTTTGCAATTAAATTATCCTGCGTATTTCCTTCAACTGCAATGCCCGACAGAGATAAATTTATTTTTTCATCTCCTTTTTGAAACGCTTTGTTTTCAATAACTTCCAATGCATCGCACCAGTTTATGGGGTAAAAAACCGTTTCGATATTATGAAATCCGTCAGAACGTTTTTCTACAATATTCAAACCAAGGTTTATCTTTGCATTCGGAAAACAAATCATTGCTACAATTTACATGTCGAAAATCGGTATAGATATTGAAAAAGCCAAACAAATATTACAACAAGGCGGTTTAGTGGCTATACCAACCGAAACCGTGTACGGTTTGGCAGCTAATGGTTTAGACAAAAACGCGGTTCTTAAAATTTTTGAAGCTAAAAACCGCCCTCATTTCGACCCACTTATTATCCATACAAACTCTATCGATAAAATTAAACAATGGGTTACTGATGTTCCTGCCTGGGCGCAACAATTAGCAAACGCTTTTTGGCCCGGGCCGCTTACACTTTTATTACCCCAAAAAAAAATAATCCCCGATTTAGTTACATCAGGCTTGCCGCAGGTTGCAGTCCGTATTCCTAATCACAAGCTTACGTTGCAATTATTGCAAAACTTAGATTTTCCGTTGGCAGCCCCCAGCGCTAATCCGTTTGGGTATGTTAGTCCAACTACTGCCCAGCACGTTGCCGCACAACTGCAAAATAAAGTCGATTATATTTTAGATGGAGGTATTTGTGATGTAGGTATAGAGTCGACCATTGTTGGTTTTGAAAACAACCAAGTTACTATTTACCGCTTGGGTGGTTTAGCTATTGAAGATATAGAACAAGTTGTTGGCAAAATTAATGTGCAACTTAATCAATCATCAAACCCGGCAGCACCAGGTATGTTAAAAAGTCATTACGCGCCAACAAAGCCTTTATTTATTGGTGATGTAAATGGTTTTATAAAAAGTAATCCGACAAAAAAAATCGGTGTTATTTCTTTTTATAAAGGGTATGATGCGGCAAAAAATCAGGTGAAAATATTATCGCCCAAGCAAGATTTAAAAGAAGCTGCTCATAATTTATTTGCTGCCATCAGAGAATTAGATGCTTGTGATATTGATGTAATTATTGCCGAAAAATTTCCGGATAATTTTTTAGGAAGAGCTATAAACGACCGACTGCAAAGGGCTTCAGCCAAATAAAAAAGGGAGCATGGCTCCCTTCCTGTATTATTTTCGATACATAAATTTTTTAAAACTCATCTTCGTTAAAAAAGAAATCGTCTTTAGATGGGTAGTCAGGCCA
>DATFTU010000058.1:0-2099 GCA_035261565.1 Bacteroidia bacterium | reverse complement strand
AAATTTTCTAAAGATTATCAGTTTGAACAGTACCAGGCAAAAGAAATGGTTAAGTCTATTAAAAAAGAAAGCGAACTGAAAAAGAAAGTTGTTCCGTTTAACCCTAAGGTGTTGCTTCCTATATCTACAGCAAATAATGAGTACTTACCGTATTTATCTCCTGACGAGACTTTGTTTTTATTTACACGCACCATGCCCGACCAGGGGAAAGACAAAGTATATCAAACCGATAAAGAGAAAGAAGTGTTTATGATTGCCACCAAACAAAAAGACGGCAAGTTTGATGTTGGCAAACCAATGGATTATCCGTTTAATGTAAACAGCAACGAGGGTGGTGCGTGTTTAAGTATTGATAATAAACATTTGTTTTATACTATATATAAAACCGAAGGGGGCTCGCAACCTAATGCTGATATATATTACAGCGATTTGGTTGATGAGGCGTGGACAGAAATAAAAAAAGTACCTAACATCAATCATCCTATCTATTGGGATTCTCAACCGTCTGTATCGGCTGATGGCAACACACTTTATTTTGCCAGCGACAGGCCCGGCGGTTTAGGTAAAATTGATATTTGGAAAAGTGAGCGCCACCCTGTAACCAAGCAATGGCAGGCACCGGTAAACATGGGGCCAAAAATTAATACATCGGGCAGCGAGAAAAATCCGTTTATGCACTCCGACTCCGAAACGCTTTATTACAGCAGTGACGGCTTGTATGGTTTTGGGGGCTTCGATATTTTTTATATCCGTAAAGATGAAAAAGGAAATTGGAAAGACCCTGAAAACTTAGGCACACCCATTAATACGGATGCTAATGATGTGGGCTTTTTTGCCAGTACCGATGGTTTGTATGGGTATTTTTGTTCAGATAATACAGGTGCTGTGCGTGGCAAAGGTGTAGGAAAATTTGATGTATATTATTTTGATTTATATAAAGAAGCCCGCCCCGAAGCCGTAGCTTTTTTGCGTGGCGAGGTGAAACAAGAAAGCGGCGCCCCTGTTAGCAATGCCGTAGTTGAAATAAAAAACACCAAAACAAAAGAGGTTACTAAAGCCGTGTACGATTCTACAAGCGGAGGTTATGTGGCGGCCATTAACCTGAAAAAAAATAAAGAACCTTTAATTGTTACTGTAAAAGCACCCGATTATTCTTTTGCCTCGCAAACGGTTGAGATGAAAGATGTAACGTTTGAAAAGCCACCTGCGCCTGCCACGCTTAATGTTGAGGTGGCCGAAAAAGGAAAATCGTTTGTTATTAATAATATTTTATACTCAACTGGCGCGGCAGATTTGTATCCGCAATCGTTTGTTACGCTTGATGAGTTTGCCGAATATTTAAAGCTTAACCCAACCATGAAAATTGAAATTCAGGGTCATACCGATAATGTGGGTAACGAAAACGATAACAAATTGCTATCAGAAAAACGTGCCGAAAACGTAAAAAAATATTTAGAAACCAAGGGCATTGCGGTAGCCCGTATTACGGCTAAAGGCTATGGCGCAAGCAAGCCTGTGGCTGATAACGGCACGGTTGAAGGTAAAGCAAAAAACCGCAGAACCGAATTTTTAATTTTAGATAAATAGCATCACTCCTATATGAAAAAAACCTCCTTTAGTGAATTAAAAAAATTTCTTTCAAAAATAAAAACGGCATCCATAGTAACGCATGTAAATCCTGATGGGGATGCTATGGGTTCATCGTTAGGTTTGTACCATTATTTAAAAAGCAAAGGCAAAAATGTAAAAGTTATTGTGCCTAATGCTTTCCCCGATTTTTTAGCCTGGATGCCTGCCGGCAAACAAGCTATGGTGTTTGAGGGAAACGAAACGGCTGTAAAAAAACAAATAGAAAAAAGCGACGTTGTTTTTATTTTAGATTTTAATAACTACAAACGTGTAGATGTTTTAGGTGAACTGATTAGAAATTCATCTGCTAAAAAAATGGTGATTGACCATCACCAAAAACCTGATACGGTGTTCGATTGTTATTTTCACGATGTTGCAGCTTCTTCTACTTGCGAGTTGGTGTATGATTTTATTTGCGGAGTCGACTCAAAAAAAGTGATCGATAAAAAAATGGCTAACTGTTTATATAC
>DATFTU010000057.1:0-2654 GCA_035261565.1 Bacteroidia bacterium | reverse complement strand
CCGATGTATCCTGAAACTCATCTATTAAATAATGCTTGTACCTGTCGCCCAAGCGTTCATAAATAAATGGCACGGGCTCATCCTGTATAAAGCTTGATACCGCTCTATTAAACTCGCTTATAAAAACAATATTTTTTTCTGCCTTATATTTTAAAACCAGTTCTTGTATTTCGTTTAAAACACAAAGTGCCGTTATGTTTTTCAGTAAAAGTTTATATAAAAAATAATCGGTTATATTTTTTTCTCTATAGGCTTCGGCTTCAAAATAAATAGCACGTAACGTATCCTTTACACCATCAATACCCATATTACCGTTTTTAGCCGGGTACCATTTATCATCTTTAATGGCAGCATCAACACGGGCATTTTTCAATTCATCGTCGCCAAATACTTTATTTTTTATTTTTTTAAAATAACTCCAAAAACCGCTTTCGCCATAACTAAAATCGGTAACCAAAATATTTTTTTGTGCAATGGTTAAATATGCTTTATCAGCCAGAGAGATTAAATAGTTTTCGGTTTTATGTACGCTTTCCTGCAACTGCTTTTTAATTTCCAGTAAATCTTCTAAACTTACTTTGCCAAGCAACTCAGCTTCTTTAGTATCTTTTTTAGCAATTAAAATGGGACGGGCCAGCTCAAAAATTTCGTTTTCAATTTTCCAATTTTTTTGCTCATCCACCTTATCCGATGCATAACTTAGTAACAGGTTCTGAAGCAATTTATTCTGCTTCATGTTAGTAAGTAACTCATCTATTGCCCACCACAAGGCGGTATCCTCATCGGTATCAACCGTAAAATTGGCAGGCAACTGTAGGTCGATAGAAAAACGTTTTATTAAACGATATACAAAACTATCAATAGTTGATACCGAAAAATCAGCATACTGGTGCAATAAATTTTGGTGCAGCTCCTTACAACGCAGTTGCAATTCG
Organism: Bacteroidia bacterium; assembly: GCA_035261565.1. Classification (GTDB taxonomy): domain Bacteria; phylum Bacteroidota; class Bacteroidia; order B-17B0; family Aurantibacillaceae; genus PALSA-968. The sequence continues at coordinate 1,719 of DATFTU010000057.1, read as the reverse complement.
GTTTCCGAAATAAACAGTTCTTTTTGCAAGTCCACTGCCAAAGGTATTTTTTTAGCTGCCGAAATTTGCTGCAAGGCCGTTAATATGCGCTCTTTCATTTCGGCAGCCGCCTTATTGGTAAAGGTTACTGCCAGTATTTGTTTATAAGCAATGTGTAAACGGTGCGGGTCGGCCAAGGCCAGTTTTAAATACTCTTTTACTAAGGTATATGTTTTACCCGAGCCCGCCGATGATTTATAAACAACAAAATTATCAGGCATCATTAATTTATTTTACAGGCGAAAAATTTATTTCATACATGGTTCCTTCAACAGGTAATTGTTTAATAGTACCATGCAATTGTTCGGTTAAGGTTTTAATTAACTCTAAACCAAATGTAGTATGCGCATCGTTTAACCCTATTTTACTGCCGATACCGTTATCGCCAATTACCATTGTGTATGAGTTGTTTTCGTTTTTCTTCATCTTAAATGTAATTACATTGTTGTTTTGTTTAGAAGAAAAAGCGTATTTAAGCGAGTTAGAAATTACTTCGTTTATCAGTAACCCAACCGGAATCATAGTATCTAAATCCAGTTTATCGATATTAACTTCTACATGATATTTTATAGGATAATCAAGCTGGTATGTATCTACAAGCTGTTTAATTAAATTTTTTATGTACTCGTTAAAATTGATGGATGACAAAGCATTATTCTCATATAATTTTTCGTGAATAACTGACATGGTGTAAATCCTGTTCTGGCAATCCTGAAAAATATCGAGCATCTTTTTATCATCAATATAAAATTTTTGAAGGTTTAACAAGCTATTAATTACCTGTAAATTATTTTTTACACGATGGTGTACTTCTTTAAACAGATATTCGATTTCCTGTTTTTGTTTTAAAATTTCAGCCGTACGTAAATCCACATAATGTTCCAGTTTTTTATTTTTCAGTTCGGTAAACTTAACTCTATACTGTATAACCCAATATAAAGCCAGGCACGCAATAAGCAGTATTAAAAAATAAAACCAACCTGTTTTCCAAAAAGGGGTTGCTATATTAAAACTATATTGGGTAAGCGCGTAATTAAAAGGCGAATCGGCATAAGCCTTAACTTTAAATGTATAATGCCCCGGTTTAAGGTTAGTATAGGTAACCTGGGTTTCGTTAGTTTTAATCCATTGGGTATTTAAACCCTCCAGCATGTATTGGTATTTTATTTTAGGGGCAGCATACATGTTAATACCTATAAACTTAAAAGTAAGGTAATTGTTGTCATAACTAAAAGTTGGGTTTACCGGCAAATGAAACCATCCTTCAGTTGTGTATCCGTTTTTTTCAAAATCAAATGGTTTTGAGAAAGCGTCAACACCCGTAATGTGCATGGTTGGCTTTGTTTCTATATTTATATCATTAGCCGGCATATATTCTATTATACCTTTTATGGTGGCAAAAAATAAATTGCCCTCTCTATCTTTAGTAACAGCACGTGTGTTACACTCTATCCCTTTAAAACCTTCTTGGTACGAGTAATTTTTTATCCTTACAATTTCTCCTTTCGATGATATATTTAATTTATCAATCCCTCTGTTTGTACCCACCCAAACATTGCCCAAATTATCGGTAATTAAGGAGTATATGGTTGATGATGCCAGCCCATCGGCTTGCGAGTATGCTTTAAATTTTGAACGGTTATATTGTACCACACACCTATCGGTACCAAAATACATATT
>DATFTU010000056.1:0-6010 GCA_035261565.1 Bacteroidia bacterium | reverse complement strand
CAGCGCGCTCTCCTCTACGGCAAACACAACGTGCCAAATGGCAGTACGATACTGTGGTGTGTCCGCCCGGCAACACAAAACTTTTCATAGGAGGCAGGGTTTCTTCCATTACATCAATTTCTTTTTCCAGCAACACAATATCTTCCTCTTTTATCTCGGGCAATTTCATTTTATTTTTCTCGGGGTCGGCTGCCAGTAATGAGCCTATGGTAAAAAGGCGGTCTTGCACTTCAAGCAAAATTTTTAAGCTACGGCCATCTATGGTTTGGTCGCGCAATAAGCCAATCCAACTGTTTAGTTCATCAACCGTTCCGTAGGCTTCAATACGTATATGTTGTTTAGGTAAGCGGGTGCCGCCTATTAACGATGTTTGGCCTTTATCGCCTGTTTTGGTATAAACTTTAAAAGCCATCTAAACCGCTAATTCTTTTTTTTTATCAATCGAGCTTAAAATATCCTGCAGCCTGCCTTTAGGTATTGAGTTAATCAGTTTTTGTGTGTATTCGCTTTGTGGGTTATCGCAAATTTCATCGGCATCGCCCATTTCTTCAATTTGCCCTTTGTTCATCACAATCATGCGGTCGCTCATAAATTTAACCACACTTAAATCGTGAGATATAAATATGTATGTAAATTTAAATTCGCTTTTTAAATCATTCAACAAATTTAAAACCTGTGCCTGTACCGATACATCCAGTGCCGATACCGACTCATCGCAAATAATAAATTGCGGGTTTAACGACAATGCGCGTGCAATACAGACGCGTTGCCTTTGCCCGCCGCTAAACTCATGGGGGTAACGGTAAAATTGTTTTTCGGTTAAGCTCACACGCTTAATCAAATCCATCGCTTTATCCTTACGCTCTTTATCGCTGTTATATAAACCATGTACTTTCATGGGTTCCATAATAGCATCGCCAATAGTTGCCTGTGGGTTTAATGATGAGTAAGGATCCTGAAAAATAATTTGCATATTGGCTCTCAGCTCACGCAAATCTTTTTGCGATACTGCGGTAATGTCTTGTTTTCTAAACGAAATAAGCCCGCCGGTTGGTTCAACTAACCGCAAAATAGTACGGCCCAACGTTGTTTTACCGCACCCTGATTCGCCAACCAAGCCTAATGTTTCGCCTTCATATACATCAAAGTTTACATCATCAACTGCTTTCACAAACTCAGTAGCTTTGCCAAAAAAACTTTTATTTATCGGGAAGTATGTTTTCAAGTTTTTTACTTCCAGTATTTTTGGGCGCTCATATAATTCGGCATGCCACTTTTCTCTTTCTTCAGCCGTAATTACGGCATTATGTATGGCTTCTTGTACAGTTTGTTCTTTCTCAATAATGTTGCCTTCACTGTTAGTCTCCATAAAATCGCTTATGGTGGGCAAATGCTTTAAGCGTTTATCCAATGGAGGGCGGCAGGCCAGTAAGCCTTTGGTATAAGGGTGTTGCGGGTTGGCAAAAATATCCAGCACAGGGCCTTGTTCCACAATTTTACCTTTATACATAACTACCACTTTATCGGCAAGCTCGGCAATAACGCCTAAATCGTGCGTAATAAATAAAATGCCCATGTTTTGCTCGCGCTGCAATTCAAGCATTAAATCAAGTATGGTTTTTTGTACGGTAACATCAAGTGCCGTAGTGGGCTCATCGGCAATAAGCACGCTTGGGTTGCAACTCATAGCCATAGCTATCATTACACGTTGCTTTTGCCCACCCGATATTTGGTGTGGGTATGAGTCTATAATTTGTTCGGGCCTTGGTAGTTTTACCCGTTTAAAAAGCTCCAATGTTCTCTCTCTCGCTTCTTTTTTGCTTATTTTTTGATGAAGCATTAAGGCCTCTATCACTTGGTTACCACATGTAATAACCGGGTTAAGCGAGGTCATAGGTTCCTGAAAAATCATGGCAAGTTCATTGCCACGTAATTGCCTCATTTCATCGGCCGATAGTTTGGTTAAATCTACGGTGCCTTTGCTTTTAGAATGGTAAATAATTTCGCCAGAGCGTATTTTGCCCGGCGGACTGGGTATTAAACCCATAGCTGATAAAGCACTAACCGATTTGCCCGAACCCGACTCGCCAACAATCCCAATCGTTTCGCCTTGTTTTAATGTAAAAGATATGTTGTTAACCGCAGTAACTTTTTCACTTTCGGTTTTAAACTCAACAACTAAATTCCTTATTTCAAGCAGTAGCTCTTTCTTCAACATCTAATACAATTACATCAGTTTTACGAATATAAGTATAAAATGTAAACTCTAAAATAAACTTAGACAAAGCCCTTGCTTTTACCCATTAATTTAATGTAAAGTTTTATAAATCAAGCTTTTTGCTGCCATAAAACTTAACTAATTTGTGCATTCCGGCACTTTGTAAAACACGTACCGTTGGGCTTTACGTTTCAAGTTTTTTATTACACCAACAACGTATAATTTAACTTACCTTTAATGCCTATGATACCATCTTCTGTGCCGGTGCCCGTTTTCAACCACCACCATACACGATGAGCAACATAAACTTACTAAAATAGCCAGTATAATTAATCGGGTTTTCATTTTACATGGGTTAATAATATGTATACTGTAAAAATAATGCCAGCAAAAAACTTACCGGGTTTGCACCAAATTCCCCATTTTAAGGTATCAAAGCAAGCAAAATATTTTATGCGTATAATTTATAACCCATCACTTATACTTATAACGCTTAATTCATTACAACCAACTTATGTATAGTTGTTTCTGTACCCTGTGTAACAATAACCGAGTACACACCTGCGCTTAATAGTTGTGGCAATTTAACGGTGTAGTTAAATTTATTTTCTGTATATAAAATACTTTCGCTGTAAACCGTATTTCCGCTTGAGTTTAGTATGGTAACCAAGGCATCTGCGTCGGTAGTAATATTTATTTCTGCCACATTCGCTTTCATGGGGTTAGGGTATACCCCAACATCGGTAGCTTTTAAGGTTTGGTTAACACTCACTATTTTAAAGTATTCAAATTTGCCATTATAGTCGGTTTGTTTCAGGCGGTAATAGGCAACTCCGGCAAGGGGCGCTAAATCAGTATATGAGTAAGATAATGTACTGATAGAATTGCCTGCGCCTTTCACTTTTCCAATCTCATAAAATTTTTCTGAGCCCATGCTTCTCTCAATCGTAAAATAATCGTTATTGGTTTCGGTGGCTGTAACCCAGTTAAGCTTAACCGTGTTGCCGGCCGGCGCTGCATTAAAACTTAGTAAACTAATAGGCAGTGGCGTAGTTGAATGGTATGCATAATAAACACTAACATTACTAACCGACCCCACAATGCCCGCATTTACTTGTAACTGAACGGCATCAAACGGAGCCGTTGCCACAAACTGAACAAGGTAAATTGCCCCCGACAGCTGACTGATGGTATACTGCGTTGAGCTTTTGGTATCGTTGTTTGATGTGTTGTTTGTATACGTAGTAAGCTGCATGCTGCTTAACGAGGTGGCATCTAACGATGCAAACGAAGTATCTTGTACAGCCAGCCCCACATACTCACCCACATTACCCATTAAGGGGAATTTTAAGTTTTGGTACAAATTAGCTCCCAGCACACCCACCGTAAGTTTGGCGGTTGAGTATGTGCTGTTGTTTCCATCTACAGCGTTTAGCGGGTTTACCACACCGCACCCTATACACACGCCATTAGCGCCATTGCTTTGGGCGTTTGCATAAACTTGCGCGTACTCTTTTACGCAACTAAATATAAGGGCAAAAAACAAAACGGTTTTTGTAGCCTTTAATCCAATTTTTTGTATAACCTTTTTCATACTATAAAATTTATATAGCAAAGTAACGGCTACACAACCTCTTATAAAGTACGCCTGTTTATGATAACACTGTCATGTTTTGTACTACACAAGTAAATGTATTTATATCTTTAGGATAGATAAACCTCAATTTTACACACCTGCTGATTATATTTAGTGCGGCATTTTATTTTTTATTACCTGTTTTTTGATTTTAAAAACCGCAGTGCTAATTAAAAAGCAAAAAATAGGTTGCTGCAGTAATTCTAAACGTATATTAACACCATGCGGGCAAAACATTTAACTATATTTACTGCCAACCCTATATTGTATGAAAATTAAATTCGCAGCCCTTACATGTATAATACTTGCCCTGCAAACTGGCAATATGCATGCTCAAACAGATGACCAATCTGTAATTAAAAACGGACTTGGTATAAGCTTAGCTCCCATGCTAACCATTCCATCCTTTGTAAACCAAAACAACTACGCGGGTAATACAACCAAAGCCGGTTTTGGTGCTATGGCAGCACTTTGTCAAAATATTGTATTAAGCAAAAAACACGGTTTTTATTTTTATCTTGAGCTGGGTTACCTAACCACAGCCTATATCGATCAAACTGCAAGCACAATTATAATAAACCCTAACACCAACGGCAACACCGTATCAGGCACCAGCAAACTTTTAGACCGCGATAATAATGGCTTTTTTTCTTTATCTATCCAAAAAGTACTGTTTCATTTAGGCAATAAAGCAGGCATGTTTTTAGGCTTGGGTGCACAAGCAAATTATTGTTTTTCTAAAACCGTAACCTTTCAGGAAACCACCACCAATGGGCAAACCACCACCACTACTTTTCACTCCACAAGCAACAATGTTTCGCCCGATAACCAATGGTCGGCCTCAGCCCTGGCGCGTTTAGGCATTTTTATAAACCCCACCAAGCATTTGGGTTTAAACCTGGCGCCCGTTTTTTATTACGGCCTAAATCCTAAATATGTTTTCACCAACAACCAACCTGGTTACAATAGTCTTGGGTTTAACGTGCAAATAATGTATAATTTTTAATTTGTATAGGGTATTCAGGCTGATTTTACAAGCACGCTGATTAAAAAGCAAAACAATGTTTGATATATCAGAGTTTATAGAATTTTTATTTGATATTTTTTTTGAAGGATTCCTTATAATTGCGCTTAGATTAATTGGCAGTCTTTTTCGTTACCCATTTTTATTTCATAAATATACGTATAGGCAGGTTTTAAAGCAAGAGTATAACGGGCGTGTAGGGCTTATAGTTGTTTTTGTTATTACTATAGCAAGCGTTTGTTGGCTATGGTAAAAATTAAAGCGTGTAAAAAAAGCGGGCAAATTGCCCGCTCTCTTGTTATATAAAATATATATCTGTTTAAAATTTTAACGACACACCCACTGCTGCAAGCGGCCCGCCACCTATACCAACGTTAGCGTGTATGCCAACATTAGGTATAAAAAAGTAACGTATACCGGTTTCCATTCTAAAAGCTATTGGTAAAAGGGTTTTCCAGGTAAAATTATAGTTTGGGTCGTCTGATGTAAAAGTAATGCTACGGCTGTAATAACCAGTTTTAACCGCCCCGTAAAAATCTATTCTTTTACCGCGCACAAAATGAAAATTAGCCGCAAGCATAGCCCTTATAGCCGGTGTAGTAAAGCTGTAGTGGTACACAGTCGGGTTTCCGTTTTGGTCTTGTGTTGCATCCTGGTATTTAACCGTGTAGGTCGAGTAATTAAAATCTACGCCTAAACCAAAAAAATCGGCCAGCAAAAATTCGTACTTGCCGCCCATGGGCCCAATGCCCGAACTCGTTACATTTGTTTCGCCGCTTTGTGCAACCAGCGTTTTAAAAGCCGCGCCATACAAATTCGGAAATCCATAATAAACATCAATTATCGACGTTCCTTTATGAACACATTTTTCATCATCTTGTGCTTTCACAGTAAAGTTAAGCAAACAAGCAATCGCTAACAAAATAGTAGTTTTTTTCATAAACAAATTGTTTTAAGGTTTAAAACAAATTTAAAATTATATTTCTACCCCGCTAATTTTTTAACTTTTTAATCGGGTTATCAATTTGTAACCATATAGTAAGGCTACTCTTAAAATCTCCTAAAAAAACATTTTCTCTACAAAAACTTAGTAACTTAGTAGTATCTATGGCACGCTTTTTATCTCTCCTTA
>DATFTU010000055.1:0-7056 GCA_035261565.1 Bacteroidia bacterium | reverse complement strand
TCGTATATAGAAAGCGCCTGGCGTTGTGTGGATGGCAGCGGACAAATTGCCAAGCATCTGGGCGATTCTATTAAAAATATGGGAGGCACTATACTTAATTACAGCGAAGCAAAAAAGTTCCATTTTTCAGGAGCCGAGATTAAAGAAGTAGAGCTTACCGATGGACGAATTATTGAAGGAAAAAAATTTATTTGCAATATCGATTTATCAAAAGCCTTGGAGATGGTGGAATCTAAACACCTGCGCCCGGCGTATCGAAATCGCATCAATAATCTTGAAACCACCACATCTGTATTTATAGTGTATTTGGTTTTAAAACCCGGTACGCTAAAATACTTTAACTATAATGTGTATCATAATATGGAAGAAGACTCATGGGATGTGATAAACTATACCGATGCAACCTGGCCTAAAGGTTACGCCATGTTTTCTCAGGCTTCATCAAAATCGCCCGAGCATGCCGATAGTTTAATTATAATGGGCTATATGCGTTACGATGAAGTTAAGCAGTGGGTTAATACCAAAAATATTACACCTAACCACATTGAAAAACGCGGAGATGATTATGAAGATTTTAAAAACAGAAAAACAGAAAAATTATTAGATGCTGTTGAGGAGCGTTTTCCCGGCCTTAGAAAAAATATAGTTAGTCAGCATACCTCAACCCCTTTAACTTACAGAGATTATATTGGCAGCAAAGATGGCAACCTGTATGGTATTGCCAAAGATTATAAAGACCCGTTAAAAACATTTATTTCGCCAAAAACAAAAGTGCCCAACCTATTACTAACCGGGCAAAACATTAATTTTCATGGGGTTTTAGGTGTAACTATAAGTTCGGTAGTTACAGCAGCCGAATTAGTTGACAAAACCAAACTTGTTAAACAAATACAATCGGCCACTTAAATTTAATTTTTCTGTGTAACTTTATGGTACTTAATTGCATTTCATGCAACGCAGAACATTTGTAAAAAATTCCTTATTTAGTTTATTAGCCATGCATAATTTAACCGATTTAAAAAATCTGTCCAATACTTTTACCTCGCATCAAAATAAAATGCCCTTGTTGTTTGTAGGGCATGGTAATCCTATGAATGCTATTGAAGATAACGAGTACAGCAAAACATGGAGGGCCGTAAGTGCTGAACTGCCAAAACCACAAGCCATATTGTGCGTTTCGGCGCATTGGGAAACACGAGGCACCTTTGTAACGGCCATGCAAAAACCAAAAACTATACATGATTTTGGCGGATTTCCTCAACAGTTGTTTGATGTGCAATACCCTGCCAACGGAAATCCAACTCTGGCAAAACAAATAAAAGATGACGTGAAAACCGCCCTTGTACAATTAAACGATGACTGGGGTTTAGACCATGGTTGCTGGAGCGTTATAAAACAAATGTACCCCAATGCCGATGTGCCTGTGTTGCAATTGAGTTTAAATTATACCCAGCCTGCACAATATCATTACGATTTAGCTAAAGAATTATCAGCATTAAGAAATAAAGGCGTGCTAATTGTTGGCAGTGGCAATATGGTACACAACTTAGGTATGGTAAACTGGCAAAACCCCAACGGAGGGTATGATTGGGCCGAGGAAATGAATACAACCTTTAAACGGTTAATTGAAACCAATAACCATAAAGAATTAATAAACTACTCTTCGTTAGGAAAAGCTGCCACATTAGCCATACCAACACCCGAACATTATTTGCCCTTATTATATATTATGGGTTTGAAAGAAGAAAAAGAAACTATTAGTTTTTTTAATGATAAAACCATGATGGGTTCCCTTTCTATGACATCTGTAAAAATTGAAACAGTATAAAAAACATTAAATAACTAATCATGTCAGCAAACAATCAACCAAATTATTTAGAGAGTGTAACGAGGCAATTTTTATCTTATAAAAAATTAGCCGACCAATCAATTCAACAAATTGACCCACAACAATTATTTATTCAGCCAAACGAAAACTCAAACAGCATGGCTGTTGTTATAAAGCACATGGCCGGCAATATGATTTCGCGCTGGACAGATTTTTTAACTACCGACGGAGAAAAGCCCTGGCGCAAGCGTGATGATGAATTTGAGAATAATGTTGAAGATAAAGAGCAACTGCTAAAAATTTGGGAGCAAGGCTGGAAAGTTTTTTTAGATACATTAGGCTCATTAAAAACAGAAGATTTGCAGCGTACTGTTTCCATACGCAACGAGGAGCATTCGGTTATGGATGCCATAAACCGTCAACTGGCCCATTACTCCTATCACGTAGGGCAAATTGTGTATATGGCTAAATTATTGAAGCAAACCGAGTGGAACAGTTTATCTATCCCTAAAAATAAATCGAGCGAATACAACGCCAAAAAATTTTCAGCAGGTAAATAAAAAAGCCACTTGCTTTTAATACAAGTGGCTGTTAATTTTATTAAGCGAGATTAATTCCCTCCAAATTTTAAAGAAATTCCGGCTTTAATAATAGATATATCGTACCCCAATTCTGAATAAACGCCAAAATTTGGTGTAAAATAATATCTAACAGCAGCTAAAATACTTGGGTGTACAAACACACTACTGCTATTTCCTCTCAACGGTTGATTGTTGGTGTACATAGAACTATAAATATTCATTTGCACAATTGGGTAAATATCAAATTTTCCTTTGTTTAAAATATCAAAATGATAGGTTGCTCTTGGACAAAAGCCTAAGGTTGTCCATCTATCATTATAAACATCTCCGGCATATATATAATTATCACGAGAGGTTTGAAAACCAAATTCTAAGCCCGCACCTATAATACCAATACCCACATGCTTAATACCATACTCATAACTGGCAGTAAAAGCGGGAGAAACCGAAACACTTGGAGCATAACCGTAGCCATAACCATACCATCCACCATCATACGTAACCGTGTTCCCAAAACCAACACCAATGTTTAAAGCACTGGTTCCTTCGTTAAAGCATTTTTCCTGAGCATTTATTTTAGTAACTAAACTTGTAAGCACTATTGCTACAAATACTATTATTTTTTTCATTATTGTGGTTTAAATTATTTTTCGCAAATATAATTGGTTTAAGTTGTTCTCAAACAGCATAAAGCCAAAAACTAATTCTTAAAATTATATGAGTAACTACGCATAATGGCTTCAAACATCATATCACCAAAAATATGGTATCCTTTGGCAGTAAAATGCACTTTATCTTTTTTTGCCAAGCCTACTTGCTGCCATTTAAAAATACTTTTATACCCCCCCATAACAGCATATATATCCCAAAGGGCCGCGTTGTGTTTTTCGGCAAGCTTATAAATACACTCCTCAACGGTTGCACTTTTTTTATTTGGTGTTTTTTTACGCACATAATTATCGGTAATTGTATTAAATAAAACAGCGCAGGTTGGAGATGCCTGCCTGATGAGCGTCACAATAGAGTCATAGTGAGCTATATAATCTTCTGATGAAAAAACCTTACCCTGCACATCGTTTACACCTAACGAAAGTATTACCAAATCGGGCTGCAAGGTTTTTAATTGCTGTGCAAATTGCTGGCAACGCAAAACCGATTGTGTTGATGCGCCGTTTGCACCTAACCCGGCATAATATATTCCTGGTTCACTGCTGTTTCTTACATCAAACCCATATAAAATAAAATCTCTTTGCACAGTATCTTTTCTTACCATTATAAAAGTAATAGAATCTACAGGTGTATCTAATACAAACTGAGAATAACCCTTGTCTTCAAAATCTTTTCGTTTAAATTCTACATGCTCTTTTATAGTAAAGAAAAAGCTTTTGTTAAAGTTGTGATACACCCGTATAGAGTTAAAATTTTTATGATGTGGGTTTTCAAGGATTTTTACTCCGAAATAATTGGCACTATCATTAGTAGTAGCCGTAATTTGAGCCATACCAACATTTGGACAGGAATTTTTAACCAAGGCTGTACGGCACCCCTTCCATTTGCCGTTTGAAAAAGTACTAAAATAAGGCGGTGAATTTGTTTTTATGATTTTAAACGGAAAAGCAAAAAACCCTCCTCCTTTCGTCTGTTTGATGTTTTGAAAGTCAGTCATTAACTCATCGCTCCACATACCGCCCTGAATATGGCTTCCGCCAATTTGCACAATTTTAATTTCATTTTCTTTTCCGTTTATAAAACCGTTTAGTTTTTTATAAAAAGCAAGCATAGAACTGCTGTCTTTACCAAAAACAATTTTATTGGCCGCGTAGTTTATAAATGGGTATTTGGTTTGCTCTGTTTGAGAAAATAAAAAAACAGGAATAAGGAATACAAATAACAAGCACTTTTTAAGCATCATAAATTTTTATTGTTTTTTTTCTGTATAAAATTATTGTAATCATTCATTAAGGCACTGTATAAAAGCACCGCAATTTTACGTGCACCAACCGGAGAAAAATGTATATAATCGGTTGCAGCAATGCCTTGGTCAACCCAGCTAACCATACTGTTTTTACCCCCCATGCAATCATACATATCAAAAAAAGCGCAGTTGGTTTGAAATGCGGCCAAGCGTATTGCATCCCTAACATTTTCTAACAGGGGGTATGTAATGTATGTATCTCCCTCTTTAATACTCATATCGGCGGGGCCAATAACTAAAATACTTACATTGGGGGCAATTTTGCGGATAGAATTAATTTGAGCACGTAAAAATTCGCCAAAGTTTTTTGCCATAGCCTCATCTTTTATATTAGGCATTGTGTTACCGCCAAATTGCAGAATAATGAATTTGGTATTCAGGTAATCGTAAAATAATTTAAGGTGTTGTAAATTCATCTGATTAAAAAATGTACCCGAACTGCCGCGTAAACCAAAATTATCAACCATTACACCGCCATCACCTTCTAACGATAAACCAAAAATATCCGGGCTATCCTTGCCCTGAAATTTAATTTCAAATGTATTAGGCGCTTGCGATAAATTAAATTGTGCTATATTAAAGTTGCCTTTTGTAGCAAGCGTATCTGTTTTTTTAAGTACATCATTTTCAAAAAATTCCATCTGGGTTTTTTTAGGTGTACTGGCATAAAACATTTTTATCTTATTGTAAGATGCCACCAAATTTCCCGCGTTTTTTGTCATACGCACTTTAAGCCAGGCATTTTTTATTGCAAGTGTATCGTTATAATTGCAATAGCGGCAAAACCCCGCCGCAACTCCATAATTGGTATGTGGTACACGTTTATCTTTAGCTGTAAAAATAGAATATCTGTCCCAGGTATCACTCCAGCTTTGCCTAATGCCAACACTTTCGGTAACAGGCATGGCTGCAATAAATCCGCAACCCCGTCCACCAAAATGGCCTTGCAGTTTTTGGCGTAAATAATCGGTAATTCTATCGCCTTCAATTTGCGAATCACCATAATGCAAAATGCGTATGCTTTTATTATCTGATTGTACAGCAGCCAACGATTCGAAGAAATTATACAAAGCGGTTTTAGCCGAATCTTTATACTGAATGCTTGTAATAAGCTTAATGGCGGGGTCGTTTATCTCCGTATAATTAATTTGTTTTTTTGTTGCCGAATCGGCTGCAGGTTTTAACGTATCTTCATCGGTAAGTTTATCTTCGGCATCGGCCAGCGCAACTATTTTAGAAATATCGGTTTTCTCATTCTCTTTTACCGAGAAATAAGAGTTCAGGTTTGGGAATGTCATTTTTTGCCCAAAAATCATTACCCCTTCGGTTGGAAAAAAGAACGAAACACCTGCCAAAGCCAGCATTACCAATATGCTAAACAATAATATATGGTGGGGTTTTATGTTTTTCAAGGTATAAACATCAAATCTAAATTTTATTTTTTACCTATAAGGGGCACCTTATCAATTATTCAGCTTTAAAAGCATAATATATTCTTAACAATAAATCAACATCAAACTACCATTAATGCTGTTTATTTGTATGTAAAGAATTTTTGTGGTAAGCGAAAAAGTACATTTTTTATTAATTATTGATGATAAAGCCGAAGCTCTATTAATAGAAAACTCTATTAAAAAAGTTGTTGAAGGCAATTTTTTTACTACCGGTACTTTTAAAAAAGCAGAAGAATATATTGCAGGTACTAATAAGGTTGATATAATTATTTCGGCCTTACAATTACAGGATAGGGATGCCATTGATTTTATATACGCTTTAAAAGCTCAGGGTAAAAAACATTATTATATTGTACTTAGCAACGATTCATCATCTTATATTGAAAAAGAAGCTTATAAAGCAGGGGCTAATGACTATTTAACTAAAAATAATTTGGATACCATTGGGTTAAAAATAAAGAACCTGGTTAGCTATTTATACGGTAAAAACAAAGAAAATACGCCTTTATCAAACATTATTATTGATGAAGAAAAATACTTAGTATTAAAAGAAAATACACCTCATTTTTTACCCGCTAAAGAGTTTGAAATAATAAAATTATTTTGTGCAGCACCCGAAAAAATATTTAGCCGAAACGAAATAGCCACTTCAATTTGGAAAGACCCATCGGTTGCTAAATCGCGTATAATTGATGTACATATTACACATATCAGAAAAGTATTAGGTAAAGAAATTATACGTTCGGTTAAAAAAATTGGCTACGGCTTACGGGCATAAAAAAAGCCTGTATATATGGGCTTTTATAACTTTTCTTTATTTTTTAAAATTATACGAAAACCCAACGCTAAGTACCTGCTTAAACTGTACACGCGGGCCAACCAATGTTCCGTCGTTTTGTTTAATTTTAACCAAAGGGTCGTAAATAAGTTGCGTGGCAAATGTAGCGCTTATAAATTTGTTTACTTTCATGTTTAATAAAGTAGTCCAGTTTACATACATGTTTTGCGGGTTTTTAAGATAATTAGAAAACACCTCAACCATGGTAGCAAAGTTTACATTTTTCATAATATCTTTTTGAAACTGCATTTTAGCATACCCTCCAAACTGCCACAAAGTATTTTTATAAGGTGTAATTACCCTGCCGGTCGAATCTAAAACCTGAGCCTGTACACCAAAGGCACCTTCTTTAGCTAAAGTATTATCGCCTACATAGGTTA
>DATFTU010000054.1:0-3609 GCA_035261565.1 Bacteroidia bacterium | reverse complement strand
TATACGAAATTACTCAGGCAATAACCCTGATACCGCTATTGTTTTAGCACAACAAGAAGAAAAACTTGCCGGCTTATTACCGTCTTCGTCTAAAAAAATATGGATTGCCGATGCCTTGGCTAATACAGGTTTTTGTTTTATGAACAAAGGAGATTTGCCTAAGGCATTAGATTATTATTTGAAAAGTTTAAAACTATACGAAGAGATTAAGGATAAAAAAGGAATAGGGTATTGTTATGTGTATTTAGGGCAATTTTATTTTTTTGAATCAAACGATTTAAAGGCTTTAGATTATTTTAAAAAAGCCTTAAAAATAAAGCAAGATTTGGATGATAAAAATGGCATGGGCAGTTGTTATGTTAATATTGGTAATTTTTATCTTAAAAAAACAGATTACCCAACAGCTTTAGAGTATTATTTAAAAGGTTTAAAAATACTTACTGAAGTCAATAATAAAAAATACATAAACTATTGCTATGGCAATATTGGTAATATTTATTACTATCAACTTAATTACAAACTATCGTTAGAATATTATATGAAGGCTTTGCGGGTGCAGCAAGAAATTAATGACATAACCGGAATGGCCATTAGTTATTTAAATATTGTTGGGTTATACGAGAAATTAGCAAATTACAAGCTGGCTATACTGTATGGCGATTCGGCCATACAAACCAGTAAAGAGGTTGGCGATATTGACAGCGAGCGTTTAACCTATGGTAAGTTGGGTATTATTTATGCTGCCATAAATAAATATAAAGAAGCATATGAGTATGATGTAAAATTTAAAACCTTAACCGACAGCATGTTTAATGCAGATAACAGCAAACAGTTAGGTGATTTAAAAACACAGTTTGAAGTAGAAAAAAAAGAAGCCGAACTTAAAATTAAATCGGATGCTGAAAAAGAAAAAATAAAAGCGGTTTCGCTGGAAGAAAATAAGAGGCAAAAATTAGTAATAGGGGCTGTGGCGGGCATATTGGTTATGGTAATTATATTCTCTTTATCGTTGTTTAAACGCTTTAAAGTAACTCAAAAACAAAAAGAAGTTATTGAAGAGCAAAAATTATTGGTTGATAAGGCTTACGATGAATTACACGAAAAAAATAAAGAAGTGATGGATAGTATTTATTATGCCCAAAAAATACAGAAGGCATTAATTACTCCCGAAAAATATATTGAAAATAGCCTGAACAAGTTGACGAAGAAAAGTTAACTATTTCTACCTAAGTATATCGTTCTTTTTAAAATATTCTAAAACAGCTTTTATCATCAGGTTATTTTGTTCGGCCGGTTTTAAAAAAGGCACCTCTTCCTTAACTTTAAAGTGTGGCCAACCATCTGCATCACGCCCTTCAAATTCATAATAGCCATAGGGTTCTAATAAAGTACAAATGGCAATGTGCATAACATTAACCTTATCATCTTTCTTAAATTTTTTGTACCCCATGCCAAGCTCTTGCACGCCTACTAAAAAAATAATAGCGTGTAAATCAGGCTCCATGCCAAATTTTGCGGCAAGTGTTTCTTGCAATAGTACCCACTCAGATTTTTTATTTTCCATTATAAAACCATACAAAATTACACAATAAATACAGGCTTTACTTTGTTTTTTTTAACTGCGATTTTTTCACTCTTTTAATTACTTCTCTTTTGTATTTTTTTAATTTAATTACAACCAAATTATGTATGTGTAAGTTATTTGAAATAATTGAATTGTATTGCCTGTATCTTCGTTTCAGCTCAAGGTTAGTGTCCGAATGCCTGTTTCGTTCAGCATTATTTTCAGCAATTATGTTTAAGTCAACATAATCCTGTTGGGCGTGTAAAAATTTAAAACCCAGGTAAACCGAGCTTACTTTTGATGAATTATTATCTAACCAGCAATAGTCTGATTTACGGCTGTTAAGCACAAAGGTTTTATAATTTATTAATTCACTCATGGGGTCTTCTTCATCTTTTACTAAGTCTCTTTGTGTGGCAAGGGCATCCTGCTCTAATTTGTTTTTTAATTTAATTAGTTTGTAAATATCATTAAATAAACTAACGGCTTTTATAGATGGGTTGTAAACAAGGTTATCTAAACTGTTTTTGTAGTTAAATTCTACTTGCACAATTTTTTTGCGTTGGTCTTCTACTACTTTTTTGTAATTATCTTTTCCGCGCCTGCGTAACCTGATGCGTTTACCAAACTTGGTAGTTAACGAATCAAGGCCAAAACTTTGCTGCCATATATTTAAAGATAAACTGGCTATAATCGAATCAAACTGCTCTTCTTTAGTTGTTATTTGCGTATATAAAAAATCAAGTTTTTGTTTTGTCTTTTCTAATTTGTAAGCATTTGCTTCAATTTTTAGCCTTCGCGACTCGCGGGGCGGGTATGTTTTAAAATTGGTATTTATATGGTCAATTAACCTCGCTTTTTTTCGATATGTGGTTGCAAAAGCACGTGTTTTATTTCCCACTTCTTTATAGCTGCGTGTACCATATATACTTTGTTTTATTTTCTTTCTGATAAATATTTTGTGTTGTTTATTTTCGGTTAATAGTAGTTGCAGCTTTTTTTTATTTTTATTTTTTTGAAGTGTAAAGTTTATAGCAATATTTCTTTTACTGAGTTGCAAGCTTCTTTTAAAGCTTTGATAATTTTTTTGAGCGCTATCAATAAATAATAGTTTTATAGTATCTACAGGTTCGGCTTTAGCTTCTTTAAAATTTAACTTCCCTAATTCAAATTCCGATTCAACATTTGTAAATTGGTTTTTGTGGTTAAAGGAAAAACTTTTAGTTTCAAAATCCTTTACTTTATCTTTTTCAGGCAGAGATAAAAAAGCATCGCAGGCGGGACAATCTTTTCCCTCATGCACTTGATTTTCCATTACACTATCCTGTAAAAAATAGTAAGCGCTATCGCCCTCAAAGTCGTGCATGCTTTTACCGGCATCTAAAGCCCAAATGGGATGGTCAGGGTAATGTGTAATGGCAAATATTTTGGGGTCGCTTAGATAATAATCCAAATTAAAATTATAATTATAGAGCTGCCTGATTTTTATATTAAACCGCGATAAAAAATGCAGCAGCATTCTGTTGCTTAATTTTTGTTTGTAATAATAAGCCGGCGACGAGTAATTTTTGCATTCGCTTTTAATCAGTTTTTTTAAGTTTAGTTTTGGACCTATACTAACTTTTTTATATTTTTTTTGATGTTTATCTAAAACACGCAGTAAAAATTTACTGAATGGTTTATACTCATATTCTAAACTTCCGGTACTCCAGGTTATATCATACAGGTACCATAGGCCTTCAAGCTTTACAGCGCTCCAGGCATGGTTATCTAAATAAATAGAATCGTGCACGTCAAACAATTCATCTTTTGCGTAACCCGATACGGTGGTGTTGAGAATTCCAGCTATACCGAGCAATGTATCCATAAGGTTGGCATAACCTAAGCAAACAGCTCGTTTTGTTTTTAAAATATAACTTGTTCTATGGGCAAATGTGCCTGATGAAGAATAGTATTCCCTAAAATTATATCGTATGTTAGTGGCAACCCAGGCATAAATGGCATCAAATTTTTCTTTATCTGTGCTTTTGCCTTTAGTTAAAGCA
>DATFTU010000053.1:0-3471 GCA_035261565.1 Bacteroidia bacterium | reverse complement strand
GTAAATCTTTAACTCTACCACCACGAACCAATACTACAGAGTGTTCTTGAAGATTATGACCTTCACCGGGTATATAAGATATAATATATTTTCCTGTACTTAGTCTAACTTTCGCAACTTTTCGTATTGCTGAATTAGGTTTTTTTGGTTTTGTTGTATATACTTTTGTACATACACCTTTTTTTTGAGGTTGCCCTTCTAAAGCAGCTACTCTATTTCTTCTTTTTTTATTTTTTCTTCCGTTTTTAATTAATTGATTTAATGTTGGCAATTTTTTTTTTATTCTCTTTCTCTTTTATTATTACCTGGTTCTATATTACGAGAGAGACGGGGCTCGAACCCGCGACCTTTGGCGTGACAGGCCAAGACTCTATCCAACTAAGTTACTCTCTCTTTTATATATGGAGTATAGCCAAGCGGTAAGGCATCGGTTTTTGATATCGACATGCAAAGGTTCGAATCCTTTTACTCCAATTAAAATTAATTAATATATTGGTGAAGCATTAAGAACCCCACCAATATATTGTTACGAATAAAAATAACCATACTACATCTACAAAATGGAAATACCATGCTGCTGCTTCAAATCCAAAATGATGATGTTTTGTAAAGTGATGTGTTTCTAATCTTAATAAACAAACAATTAAGAATGTTGTACCAATAATAACGTGTAGACCATGAAAACCTGTAGCGATAAAAAAAGTAGTACCATAAACTCCATCAGCTATTGTAAAAGGGGCTTCAATATATTCTAATCCTTGTAAAAATGTAAAAATTAATGCTAAGATTATTGTTAATACTAAACCACCTATAGCTCCTGGATTATTACCACTTATTATAGCATGATGAGACCATGTAACTGTTGCTCCTGAAGATAATAAAATTACAGTATTTAATAAAGGTACTTCCCAAGGGTTTAAAACTTGAATTCCTTTTGGTGGCCAAATAGCGCCTAATTCTACGGCTGGAGCTAAGCTAGAATGAAAGAAGGCCCAAAAAAAAGCAAAAAAAAATAATACTTCGGAAACGATGAATAAAATCATCCCATAACGTAACCCCCTTTGTACAATTGTTGTATGATGTCCTTGAAATGTTGCTTCACGAACTACATCTCTCCACCAAACACTCATTGTAAATATAATCATTATAAATCCTAATGGTAATAATAATCCTCCTCCAATATATGAATGCATATACATTACGGCCCCTGTTGTTGTAACTAATAAAGATAAAGCCCCAAATAATGGCCAAGGACTTGGGTCAACTAAATGATAAGGATGTAAAATTTTTGTATTTGACATATTGCTAAATAAATTTTTTTATTTTTAATAAATTTAACTATTTATATATATATATAGGTTATATCCTACCATTAAAAAAAATTAGTACTCTGAATATTCTTTAGAAATTAATAATAAAAATATCATAAATTCATAAAAAAAAATAAAAGGTAAGGCAAAAAAAAATAAACTAATTAAATCAGGTGGTGAAATTATTGAAAAAAAAATTAAAGATAAAATAAAATTATATTTTCTATAAATAATTAAAAAATTATAAGAAATAAGATTATTTAAGGAAATTAACATAAAAAAAAGAGGGAGTTGAAAAAGCAATAAAAAACTAAAAAGACTAGAAAAAAAAAATGAAAGGTATTCATCAATTTTAGTAAATAAATTAAGGGATAAAGGGGAAGGAGGTAATTCAAGTTTAAAACCTAAAAAAAATTCATAAGTAAAAGGTATAAAGAAAGAAATAGCAAGTAAAAACCCAAGAATATAAAAAAAAAAAAAAATGAAAACATAAAAAATATGTAAATAAAGACCAGGAATAAAAAAAAAATAAAGTTGAAGTAAAAAAAGGGGTAAAGTAATAAAAAAAGTTAAAAAAAAAGAAAATTTTAAAAAGAAAAAAAAAGCATCAGAAAGATTAGTAAAAATAAAAAATCCATGGTTAAATTTAATTAATGAAAAAGAAAGAAGAAAAAAAAGTTCTTGAGAATAAAAAAAAATAAAACTAAAAGTAAAAAAAAAACTAAAAAGAAAATAGAAGCAACGCCAATAAAGTTCTTTAAAATGAAAAGACATCAAGAGTAAACAAGCTAAAGACGGAATCGAACCGTCATAGAGGGATTTGCAATCCCTTACATTACCCTTATGTTATTTAGCCCCCTTGATGTATTTTAGCCGATTGCGAAAATAGCTTAATGGTAAAGCGTAACCTTGCCAAGGTTAAAACTGAGGGTTCGACTCCCTTTTTTCGCAAAATTTTTGCACAGGTATCAAGGACATATTTAAATGATACCTAGTTCCAATATTCCTAAGGTATATATTACGGGTAAAGGGATTTGAACCCTTATCTTTTGCTTGGAAGGCAAATAATTTACCATTAATATATACCCGCAAAGATCCATATATCTATTGTTTCATCAAAAGACCTACTATCTAGAGAAATAGATTATGATACTTCCTTAATATCCTTACGATTAATAAGCAATTCATTAATCATAATAAGCATATGCTTATAGCTCAATTGGATAGAGCCGTAGATTACGAATCTAATGGTTGAAAGTTCAAGTCTTTCTAAGCATAATCATAAATATATATAATTATGTTGTAGTAATCAAATATCTTATATTAATTAAAATTAATTAAGGCACTTAGTGGATGCCTTGGCATTGAAGAGGGACGTAAAAATGCGAAAAGTCATAGGTAGAGAAAAATTAACTCAAAAAGCTATGAATCTCCCGTTGGGGAAACCCAAATTATAAAGAAAAAGAAAACTTAGTGAACTGAAACATCTAATTAGCTAAAGGAAAAAAAATCAACCGAGAATCCGTAAGTAGTGGTGAGCGAAAGCGTGAAATAGGCCAATTTTTAAATAAATGAAGATGGAAATCCTTAGAGGGTGAAAGTCCCGTACATCTTAAATAGTTTATTTAACAATGAAACAGAGTAAAACGGGATACGTGTTGTCTTGTTTGAATATAGGAGAACCACCTTCTAAGCCTAATTACTAATCAATGTCCAATAGTGAACAAGTACCGTGAGGGAAAGGTGAAAAGAACCAAAATTGGAGTGAAAAGAACCTGAATCTAAGTGTCAACAAGCAGTTGAAACAATAATAATTTGTAACAACGTACCTTTTGTATAATGGGTCAGCAAGTTAATTTCTATTGTTAGCTTAAGTCGTTAGATGGAGGCATAGGAAAATCAAGTTTTAAATAACATTAAAATTATAGAAATTAGACCCGAAACCAAGTGATCTAGCCATGAGCAAGTTGATAATATGGTAACACATATTGGAGGACTGAACCCGTGTATGTAGCAAAATACTGGGATGACTTGTGGTTAGGGGTGAAAGGCTAATCAAACTTGGAAATAGCTGGTATTCCGCGAAATATATTTAGGTATAGCGTTATATTATAATCATAAGAGGTAGAGCTCTAGATAGAGGCGGGTAGTGATAAACTAT
>DATFTU010000052.1:0-5920 GCA_035261565.1 Bacteroidia bacterium | reverse complement strand
AAAAAGATGCCTGGATAGTTGGCTTTATTGATGGTAAACGTTACACCTTAGAAGAATTAATTATGGTAGATTTTTACAACAAAAACATCTCTCAGTTTAACGAAAACCTGCAAGAGTTAAAAGATTATATTACTTATAAATAATGGAAGAGCCAACCACATTTGAGCAGGAAACTAAGCCGCAGGGGTTAAAAATACTTTGTACACTAACATTTATTTATAGTAGTATAGTAGGTATTTTTGCTTTACTTTTTATGTTATTTGCTAAACCTTTATTTGTATTGTTAAGGGATAAACTTCCTGAACTTGAGGAAAATGCTCAAATACCTGAGCAACAAATAGAACAATTGAAAATTTTTCTTGAAAAAGGGAGCCCAAGTTTTATTATTGCCTGCGGTGTTTATTTACTTGTTATTGGCTTGTCTTTTTTTGGTGCCGTACAAATGTGGCAAAACAAATACCGTGGTTTTGTTATGTATGTTGGTGCAAACCTATATTTTTTAATTTCAAATGCTATTGGTGGAGTGTATTTAATGGCTGCTTTAGATTTATTGTTTATTGTTTTGTATTTCAGGCATAGTAAATCATTGGAGAGGTAAATTAGGCTTCAATGACTGAATCAAAAAAATACACCAACCATTTAATTTCCGAAAAAAGCCCTTATTTATTACAACATGCTCATAACCCGGTAAACTGGTATGCCTGGGGCAACGAGGCGTTTGAAAAAGCTAAAAAAGAAAACAAACTTGTTTTAATCAGCATTGGTTATTCGGCCTGTCATTGGTGCCATGTTATGGAGCAGCAGTGTTTTGAAAATGAACAAGTGGCCGAGTTAATGAACAAATATTTCATCAATATAAAAGTTGATAGGGAAGAGCGCCCTGATGTTGACCATGTTTATATGACTGCCGTGCAACTAATGACCCAGCACGGTGGTTGGCCACTTAATTGTTTTGTACTGCCTGATGGCAGACCTATATATGGAGGCACATATTTTCCGAAAGAGCAATGGATGCAACTGCTTAAAAACCTTTCAACTTTGCATCAAACTGATAAGCAAAAAGTGGAAGATTATGCCAATCAGTTAACTGCCGGTATAAAACAAAGCGACGAACTTTTTTCGGGTGCATTAAATGAAACTTCTGCCATTAGTAAAGATGTAGTAGAAAAATGTGCTTTAGCTTTTCAAAAACGCTTTGATACCAAAAATGGCGGTAGTATGGGGGCACCTAAATTTATGATGCCTAATAACTATTTATTTTTGTTGCAATACGGGCATCTTACAAATAACCAGCCTGTGTTAAACCATGTACATTTTACCTTACAAAAAATGGCTCATGGTGGCTTGTACGACCAATTAGGTGGAGGCTTTGCACGTTATAGCACCGATGAACAATGGAAAGTCCCTCATTTTGAAAAAATGCTGTATGATAATGCTCAACTTATTTCATTATACAGTAAGGCATTTCAGCAAAATAAAAATCCTTTATACAAACAAGTAGTTTATCAAACCATTGCTTTTGTTGAAAGAGAATTAACATCGCCCGAGTTTGGTTTTTATAGTGCTTTAGATGCTGATAGCGAAGGGGCGGAAGGATTGTTTTATATATGGACAAAACAGGAACTGCAAAACATATTAAAAAAAGATTTTGACCTGTTTGCCGACTATTATTCAGTTAATGAAGTGGGCTATTGGGAGCATGATAATTATATTTTACTACGCAATTTACCCGAAGCTGAAATTGCCCTGAAGCACCAAATAAGTGTTGATGAGCTAAATAAAATAATTGCAGCCTGCAACGAAAAGCTGATGGCAATAAGAAATAAACGGGTGCGGCCTGGCCTGGACGATAAAATTATTGCATCGTGGAATGGATTAATGTGTGCTGCCCTGTGCAATGCTTATAGCGCTTTTACCGACGATAAATTTTTACAATTGGCTATAAAAAATGCAAATTTTATTCGCCAAAAACTGATAGATGATACCGGCAGTTTAACCCGTTGTTATAAAGATAAACCTTATATAGATGCCTTTTTAGAAGATTATGCTTTTGTAATTGATGCCTATATAAAATTATTTTCAATTACCGGCAACGAGGCCTGGTTAGGCATTGGGGAGTTAATGATGAAGCATACGCTCATCAATTTTTTTAATAAGGAAAAAAGTATTTTTTATTTTTCAGATGCTCGCTCGGGCGCATTAATCTCAAAAAAAATTGAGATGCATGATAATGTTATTCCGGCTTCAAACTCGCAAATGGCATTAAACTTATTTACGCTTTCAAAAATTACAGGTAATTTAGAATATGAAACTATTTCAAAAAACATGTTAAATCATGTTATTGAGCAAATAAGCAAATATCCGTCAGGGCATTCAAACTGGGCTATTTTAGCTATGCAACAGGTATTTTCATTTTACGAAATTTGTATTGTTGGTAAAACTGTTGATGAATTTATGCAGGAGGCTAAAGAATATTACATTCCTAATGCCATTTTTGTTTACAGTAAAACCGCCTCTAACATTGCTTTACTTAAAGAGCGCTACAAAGCTGATGAAACATTGATTTATGTTTGTCAAAACCACACCTGTAGTGCACCGGTAAAAACAATGAACGAAGCCCTTAAACAAGTAGAGTGATAACCAGGTTTCTATTTATTCTTTTTTTTATAAACCTTTCAGTTAAGGCTCAATTAATTATTCCGGGCAATAGCGGTAATACAGATAACCCATTTTCATTTAATGCTGAAGAGATTAAAAAAAGAAAAATTAAAGCTATTATTTTTGAGATTGTAGATAAGCAGGATTTTAAAATTGTGGAAGATAAAGATTTATCAAAGCATTATGAGTTTGATGATGATGGGAGGCTAAAACGCAGTTATTACACGGTAATAAAAAAAATAATTCAAAAAGAATTTCATACGGCACCTGTTTACAGGCGTGGCCGTTTAGTGGGCGGCGGCGGTTCATACTCTAAAAACGTATATGAGTTCGATACTTTATCTACCAATTATTTTTATGATGCCAAAGGCAATTTGGTGGGCAAGCGTTATAACGATGGCACTTTTTACAACGCCACTTATTATAAGTATGATAGTATTGGGCGTGTAATTAGTTTGTTATCCTGTAAAGAAACAAATGCCAATGCCGATAAAAGTGTTTTTACGTTGGGCATGCAGCAAATAAATTTCGAAGAAAAATATAAATACATAAACTCATCGCCTAAACAATACAAGCAACAATTTTTAAATGATGAAAATCGGGTATTTAAAGAGCTTATTGTAACATTTAACACGGCTAAAAAGCCGGTACAGTACAACGAAAGCTATGTAGCCACCTGGATTAACCAGGTTACTGATTTTGCGTATAACAAAGATAATTTTTTGATTGAAAAAAAATATACTTCAAATGCCAGCGAAAATATTGAACTGAAAGAGACTTACGAGTACGATGCCAATAATTTATTAAATACCGAAAAACATTACAAAAATAACACCCTGCAAACTGAAACCGGTTATGTTAATGATGCTGAAACAAAGCTGCTAAACTCCTTTGTAACCCGAGATTACATTAACAAAAGCATGCAGATTGTACGGTTAATTTACGTGTACTAAAAATTACATGGAATTTTATTTATTCTCAGGAATTACAACATCATCTTCGGTGCTGTTGGGCTGAGATTGCCTGATGTCTTCAGTTGCGTCTAAAACATTTTTGCGTTTCTTCTTCTTTTTAGGCTGTGTGTTTTTGGTTTTAGAAACCGAAGCTGTATCTGCTTTGTTTTTTTTCGCTAAACTATCAACTGTTGTTTTTGTTGCGGTACTTGTTTGTGTACTGTCTTTTTTTACTGCAGCAACCGGTTGTTGCAGCGTAGATTTTTTTTCTTTGGCCTTTGTCGGCTGAACAATTTGAGAAGGAGCAACAGCAACAATTGTGTCTTTCTTTTTTTCTTCGGTATTTACAGCAACACTTGGTGTTGTTATGGGTGGGGGCACTTCTTTCTTTTCTTCTGTTTTAGGCTCTGCGGGTTTAGTAACTGTTATGGTATCTTTTTTAGGAGCAGAGGGAGGGAGGTTTTTTATATAGTTAACGCCAAAATAAACACAGCAGCCTAACAAAGCTACAGCAACCGGAATGCCAATAAACTGAACCAGTTTTTTTGTATCGGGCAGTTCAATCGGAGCGTTGGTTTTAACGTGAGCAACTTCGGTTTCTAAAAAATTAAATGAGTCTGCATTAAAGCTAACAGTATAATTTGTCAGTTTATCGCGTAAGGCATTTTCATCAATACGGTATGTTTTTTTATTATCAGCCATTAAAACCCTTGCATTTTAAGTTTAACGTTTTTTGCAAACTCATTACGGGCACGCTCTAAGGTATTTTTAGCAGACTCTTCGCTAATCTCCATCAAATCACAGGTTTCTTTCATATCAAGGTTTTCTACAATATGCAAGTTATATATAGCCCTAAACGAGCAGGGCAATTTTTGCAAAGCGCGTATATAATCTTCGGCGTGTAAACTATTAGGGTCTTCTTCTTCTGCCTGATGAAATAAATCGGAAGGATTTCTTTTTTCTTCTACACGAGTAGTGGTGGTTATATAATATTCAGTACGGTTGCTTTTTAACTGATGTATTAAACTGCGTAAAAATATTTTTTTAATCCACTCATCTATATTTTGATCATCATGGTATTCAGGCAAATGTTTAAAAACTTCAATAAATGCTTGGTTAAAAAAAATTTCGGCCTGCTCGTTATTTTTAGCATAACGCCTGCACATGCCCATTAAAAAACCATAATGCTGTTCTATCAGTTGATGACGAGCATTTTTGTCGTTTTTTATGCAGGCTTGTATAAACTCGTTTCTACTCATTGTTTTGCTTACACAAGTTTACGTTACGATTGGTAAAAAGGTTTCAGTTTTTTTTTATGTTTTCAAACCCTCAATGTTCAAAAGTACAATAGGAATTAAAGGCCAATTACCACCAGTTTTTCCGCTTAAAGAAAAAGGCCATGCTTGCCATTACAACAAGCATAATTACCCAAACAATTCCGTAGGCATAAGGGTTGTTAATTTCGGGCATGTATTTAAAATTCATGCCATATACCCCAACAATAAAAGTTACCGGTATAAATATGGATGATATAACCGTTAAGGCTCTCATAGCCTCATTCATTTTAAGGGAGTTGTTGCTTAAATAAACCTCCATAATGCCCGAAAGCATCTCGCGATAACCTTCAACCGAATCTAACAAGCGGCTAATATGGTCTTGTAAATCGCGCAAATACGCATCGTTCACTTCACGAATTAACTCGGTTTCACTGCGTGCCATATTATTAATAAGCTCTCTCACGGGCCACATCTGGCGGCGTAAAAAAATCATTTCTCTTTTTAAATCATGCAGGCGTACCAAGGCCTCTCCCTGCGGCGAATCGGTAATTTCTTCATCCAGTTGTTCAATATGTTCGCCAAATCTTTCAAGTATTTTAAAATAACAATCTACTACAGCATCCATTAAAGCATAAGCCAAATAATCGGCCTGCATTTTTCTAACGCGGCCTTTGCATTGGCGCAAACGGTTTCGCACAATATCAAAAGCATCGCCACCACTTGGCTCCTGAAAAGAAATTACGGTATCACTAAAAAGTAAAATGCTTAAATGCTCACTATGTACAGTATCATTATGGTACAGCATTTTCATAATGCTAATTACATAGTGGTCGTAATCTTCAAACTTTGGGCGCGATTCGGTATGTACTATATCTTCCAGCGTTAATGGGTGTATGTTGTAATGTTTCCCAATTTTTTCTACCAGCTCTAATTTATGTATGCCTTCAATATTAATCCATTTAACTAAATCGGGTTTTATGGCTGCCAGGCATTCCGACAAATCATAAAACTCCTTTTCAGAAAATGTGGCAT
>DATFTU010000051.1:0-2805 GCA_035261565.1 Bacteroidia bacterium | reverse complement strand
TAGCGAAGAAATGCTGCTGATGCTTGATTATGGCATTTTCTACGAATTTATCCCTCAGCACGAAATTAATAATGTTAGCCCAAAGGTTTACCACATTGCCGATGTTAATACCGAAACCGTTTACGAGGTGGTTATAAGCACCAACGCGGGTTTATGGCGATATCGCCTGGGCGATACCATACAGTTTACCTCGTTAAGCCCTTACAGGTTTATCATTACCGGTCGCACGAAGCATTACATCAACGTTTTTGGTGAAGAGCTGATGATACACAATGCCGAACAAGCCTTAAAAGTTGCCTGCGAAAAAACACATGCCCAAATAAGCGAATATACCGTATCACCAGTATTTACCGACGAAAACCACGGCAGGCACCAATGGCTTATTGAGTTTGAAAAAGAGCCTAACAACCTGGAATTTTTTACCGAAGTACTTGATAAAACCCTGCAGCAAATTAACTCGGATTACGAAGCAAAACGTTACAATAACTACGTGATAAAACTACCCGAAATAAAAAATTTACCCAAAAATACTTTTTATAAATGGCTAAGCAGTAAAAATAAGCTTGGGGGACAATACAAAGTTCCCCGTTTGCAAAACAACACCACTATAGCCAACGAGGTTTTAGCCTTAATTTAAGTTAAAAGAAAATACATAATTTGTTGGCAGGCAAAAAAATTGTTTTATATTGCAACGAATTAAGATTTTCAGTTATGTCGAAAAAAACCACCAAAAAAACGATAAAAAAAGCCGTTTCAAAGAAAAAAGCCGGCAATTCCAAATCCTCTAAACCTGCCGCTAAAAAAAGTAAAATTGTTAAAAAAATAGCCTCTAAAAAACCAAAAGCTGTAAAAAAAGCGGTAGCTAAAAAGAAAGTTGTTGCAAAGAAAAAAGCAGCTAAACCTGTTGTTAAAAAAGCGGTTAAAAAAGTACAGGCAAAAAAAGCAGCTCCGGCTAAAAAACCGGTTGTAAAAGCAAAAACAGTTGTTGCAAAAAAACAAAAAACAGAAAAACCTGTTAAAGCGGCTAAACCCGCAAAAGTGGCTGTTGCAAAAGCTACGCCCGAAAAAAATATGAAACCTGTTTTTCAACCGGCTAAAAAAGTGGTGGTTGAAAAAGTAGAAAAACATATACCTGACCCTCCGGGAAAATTTGAATTAGAATATATCATTCACACCTCTACGCCTATTTTATTTGAGTTTTTAACTACACCAAGCGGCTTATCTGAATGGTTTTGCGATGATGTAAATATTCGCGAGGGTATTTATTCTTTTCAGTGGGATGAAAACATACAAAAAGCCCATTTAATTAAATTAATTGAAGAAAGTGTAGTGCGTTATCAGTGGGCCGATAAGCACGATAACAGTTATTTTGAATTTAGAATTGAGCGCGATGATTTAACCAACGATATTTCTTTAATTGTAGCTGATTTTGCCGAAACTCCTGAAGATAAGCACTCATCGGTACTTTTATGGAACAGCCAGATTGATAAATTACTTTCGGTTTTAGGCAGCCACTAATTTTAATCCTGTTTTTTTCGTTTGTGTTTCCACCTGCGGTGGCTCCATAACCATATTTCAGGTTGTTGTATTATGTCTTTTTCTAAGCGGCGTGTATGTGCTTCCGATATTTCTCCTTCTTTGGTTTCTTTTGGGTTATCAAAAAGTAACTCAGCATATATTTCATAACGGCCACGTTTTTTTCTTATCACATTGGCATATATAACAGGGTAATTAAATTTTTGTGCAATTTTTTCGGTGCCTGTAAACACAGGTGTATCCTGGTTTAAAAAATTTGTCCAATAAGCGTTTTCCGGAAACGGAGTTTGGTCGGCAATAAAAGCAGTTGCTGTTATATTTTTTCGGTTGGCAACCATATCGCGCAATGTGCTTTTCATTTCAATAAGCTTTGTGCCTAAGCGGGTGCGCATTTTTATAATAAGCTTATTAAAGTACGGGTTGCTTAACTGATGATATAACACGTATAACTGATGCTTACTATTATCAAACACAGCACCCGCCCACTCCCAATTACCAAAATGCCCCATTACTATAATAATGCTTTTTTGTTGTGCGTAATAGCTATCAAAAAGTTTTTGCGCGTCTTCATTCATCTTGCAATGTTTCAGCATGGTTTTTTTAGATACGGTAAGTGTTTTAAAGGTTTCTAAAAACAAATCGCATAAGTAACGGTAAAAGTCAACGCATATTTTTTTTAATTCAGCTTCTGTTTTTTCAGGAAATGAGTTACGCAAATTTTCCATTACCACTTTTTTGCGGTAACCTAATACATAGTACATGATTACGAAAAAGAAATCAGATACACGGTACATAACCCAAAAAGGAAGCAAAGAAATTAAATACAAAAAAGGAAGCGCTATGTAATAAACTACAGCCTCCATAAAGCTTAGTATGCCCTGATAAGTTTGCCTTCCATAAAATGCACAAAGGCTTTATTAGCCACTTTGTTGCCGCCCGGTGTTGGGTAATTGCCGGTAAAATACCAATCGCCTAAATTATTAGGGCACGAGCTGTGCAAGCCTTCTATCGATTGATAAATGATTTGTAAATCTGCCTTTAAATCTTTTGGTTTTAGCAACTGCGCAATTTTATCCGACACCTCTTGTGCGGTAAACGGGCTATAAATTTCTTTTACCACATTAATTTGTTCTTCTTTAGCAAGCAGTAATTGTGCTTTTGCTTTTTCATACACCTGCTCAATAACATCCTCTTTACCGCATTCTTTCAGTAAAGCAACGGCGGCTTCAAACGCAATAAATTTACTGAGCACAGCCATATCAATACCAT
>DATFTU010000050.1:0-4481 GCA_035261565.1 Bacteroidia bacterium | reverse complement strand
AATGTTGGGAAACTGTGATGTGGGAAGTGTTTTTATAGCCAGCACACCCATAAAGATGATAACAAGCGATAATACGATGGCCAGTACAGGTCTTTGAATGAATTTATTAAACATTTTCTATTTTTTTTTGAATATTATATTACTCGGCGTATACTTTCAAACGAGGAAGTACCGTCTTAGGATCTTCATATTTATATTCTATTTTATCGCCATCTTTTACTTTGCGTATGCCTTCCAGCATTATTCTTTCATTTTCAGTTACTCCGCTTTTTATTACATATAAATCGGGCATTTCACCACCAATAACAACCTCTCTTTGTTTTACCACATTATCTTTACCTACAACAAAAACATATTTTTTTTCTAAAATTTCAAAGGTTGCTTTTTGAGGAATAAGTATGGCATTTTTTATCGGTATAGTCATTTGTACGTTGCCTGTTTCACCATGCCTTAAAAGCCCGTTCGGGTTAGGGAACGTGGCCCTGAAAGCAATGTTACCCGTCTCATTATTAAAATCGGCTTCAATTGTTTTAACCTCTCCGGGGTATTCAAACACTTTATTGTTTGCCATTAACAGCTGTACTTTTAGTAAATTTTCTTCTTTAGCATTTGTTTTATAATCTAAATATTCGGCTTCGGGCACATTAAAATAAACCCACATTTCACTATTGTCAGATAGCGTGGTTAGCAAATCTCCCTCATCAAGTAAACTTCCAAGCCTTACATGAAAATGGTCCATAATGCCATCAAACGGGGCTTTAATTTCTGTAAACCCTAAATGCACTTGAGCCAATGCTAACTCAGCTTTGGCTTTATCAAATTTAGCTTTAGCTAAAGCCAGTTCGTTAGGGGCAACTACATTACTATCTGCCAATCTTTTGGTATTTTTATATTCAATTTCAACAAAATCGGCTTCGGCTTGTGCTTTTTGCAATTCAGCCTGGTACATCATGGGCATAATTTGGAACATAAGCTGCCCTTTTTTTACGTACTGCCCTTCATCTACAAAAATGCCTTGTAAATAACCTTTTTCTAAAGCCCTAAGTTCAATGTGGCTTATAGCGCGTATTTGGCATACATAATCTCTAACAATCTGTGTATCCTTTTTTATTGGGCTGGTAACCAAAAAACTGATTTCCTCTTCCTTTTCTTCTTTGTTAGACTTACAACTTGTGTTGCACAACAAGGCAATAAAGCTTATAAATACGAGAATTCTTTTCATAATTACTTTTTATTTAAAACGATAATTTTTGATTGGTGTTTTTTTTGAGGTTGATATAAATTTTTGAAAAACCCGGTTGTTGCATACTTACAATTTAAATGATTAATAAGAGAGAGCACATGATATGTTCTCTCATATCAAATTCTTAAAGTTGAAAGCGTCAGGTATTTTTCAAGAGATAAATCGCATATAACTAAATTGAATTTGTCATTCAATTTAGAGGCGAAGTTTATTTGATGCATGCACGAGTATAAAACAGATGAAATGGCAAGTGAATTTACTTTAACTAAATCTTCTTCGTCATCTATGTTTTCTTCGCAAACCTCTGTATTTGTAAAATCTATTATATCAGCCTTAATGGTTGTTTTGCTATAATGCCCTTTTTGTTGTATGGCAGATGAATATTTACCTAACAACTGATTAATATGTAAACTATTAGGTGATGAAAGATGGGGGACATTAGCAGCCAAAACTTTAATTGTAAATACAATAAAAATTAACACAATTGTGTTTAGTTTTCTGGCTTTTAGCATAATGTTAAAACTCGCTGCGAAAGTAAATAAATTATGCCCTCTAAAAATAGATTTAATTAAAATTAACATGTTAAAATATTTAACAATAAAACGATATTTTTTACTTGTAAAACTTAAAAACACTTTTTAAAACATTTTCTTGTTTCAATTATGGTTTGCAATAAATTTTAATTATAGTTAGTTTTAGTTAAACTAAAAAATTGGTCTGTGCTACCTGCATAAGTCCGTTAACAAACAACAACGAAAAAACGGATCTCACACAGGCCTGCACAGATTTTTTTTAATTTTTTACTAAAGTTGCGTGGTATTTTTTCTATTCATCAAAAACAGAGTACAAATATGCCACTGCTTTTTTGAAATTAATGTGAAAGAAGGTTAAATTATTGCCGGATATTTATAAAGGTTGTTAAACCCAAACTAATTTGCAGTTTATCAGTAGTTGGTTTAATGCAGCCTTGCATCAAAAGAGCAAGACTGCATAAAAAATATTATTCTTCCTCTTTCTTACTTCCAAACTTAGATACTAAGTCGCTTATAAAAGCAAGTATTTTGTCTTTATTATTTTTAATAATGGGTGTTACCAATTTTTCTATTAAAATGGTGGTTATAAATCCCCTTATGGTGTTGTTTTTGTTAAACAACCTTCCTATAACAAAATCGGTGGCCATGCCTTTTGCCGCTCTAAAACCATCCTCTCTAAATTCAGTATCGTGGGCTAAATCTTTAATGGTTTCTTTTATAATGTTTTTTAATTGAAATTTTTTGTAAAGTTGATTTATATTGTTTTTTAACTCAATTTCCTGAGCATCTTTTGTGCTGTTGAGTTGATTGATACGAATGGTTAACTCTTCGTAAGTGGATATTTTAGGCATGCTCATCATTTAAAATTTGTTTTACAATAAAATTTCTAAGCGGGTGTATAATCAACTTTTTTCTGCCGATAATAAAAATTAAAGTAAGCAGTAAATAAAACCCGGCTACAATAAAAAAGCCCGCGTAACTGTTATGCAACAAAGCCGATAAATAAAACCCAACGGCAATATTTATAAATAATAAAAATAAACTTACTATCATACCAATTAAAAGTAAAGCAACGGTGTGCGAGCCAACGTTGGCTGCTTTTTGTGTTGCTTTAAGCGTAATAATATCGTAATGTGTGTTTACATATTCTTTTAAGTTATCTGTAAGTTTTTCAAAAGGGTTGTTTTCTTCTTGCATAGGTTGTGGTAATTAAAATCTAACACATACAAAGTAATGAAAATTTGCGACAAATTGCGTAAAACAAAAAAGCACCTCTGTTCAGAGGTGCTTTTTGTTTTTTTAGTTTTAAAACTAATTAGTTTTTAACTATTTTTTTAGTTGATTTTACACCATCTAATGTTAGTTCAATAAAATATAAACCCGGCGCAACAGATGATAGGTCAACTCTTTCCTGGTATCTGTCTGCAATAGAACCAAGTTTTTTAGTTAACACAACTTTTCCGTCAACACCATAAACGGTATAACTGTTATCAGAGCCTTGAGTTGTTTTAGTAACATCAATTGTTATAGCATCCAAAGTTGGGTTTGGGTATACGCTAAACGATTCAGATGAACTCTTTATAGAATTGATGGCTGAAAAATTTGGTGTATAGCAATAAGAAAGTGTTGGGTGTGTACCTTCGTTTCCTGATGGGTTACTTGCCACCCAATTTTCTACTCCGCCTGCTGTTGGAGTTCCTAATTGGATATTTAATGTGAAGCAAAAAGTACCATCAGTAGTTATTTGGCCAATTAACACACGGTTAGTGGCTGTTGGCCCAACCGAACCGTTAAGCGAAGCTAAAGAGCCGTTAAAGGTTGAAAACACAGGTCCGTTGGTGCCGTCATTTTGCGCATCAAAAACCAATATATCATTAGTTATACCAACTGTTGTAACCGCTTCAGGAGCTCCGGTTAAAAAACCATCCTGTTGTGTTAACGGAATACCTGCTAAAGCATTGTTGTTTTGTAAAACACCATCGGCGTTAACAGCATTAGCTGATCCGTCATCTTCAATTTTCATAACCCCCATATTGCTGGTGCACGCACCGCCAACAGTTAACCATGAGTCAAGCATTACAGTGTTGTTTTGTGCCTGTGGTTTAGTGTATGTAGGCGAGGTTGCTCCTCTGTCTTCGTTATTAAAAAACAAAGTACTGGTTTGAAAACGTAATTCATGGCCAGAAACTCCATAAGCAGCTTCAAATTTGTAGCCTGGTTTCATATCCACAAAAATTCTATATGTAACAGAATTTAGCGGAAGAACACCGCCAACGGCATCAACCGTTTTATCGTTTAAATCAGACACATAATATTTTTCTACTATAATACTGTCTAAGCCGGTTGGTGCCTGTGCTTTAGCAAGTGTAGATAGTAAAAAAAGTGCTACGCCTGATATTATTAATTTTTTCATCTTTATAAATTTAGGTTAAATTAATATTAGTGACAAGACACGTTAAATTGACCTAATAATATTAAGAAGTCAGCATTATCAGTAATACCATCTTGGTTAATATCGGTAGGGCAAGGCACTAACCCACCTGTTGTATTTAATAATTGAGCATATGCCCAGTTAGATAACCAGTTTTTGCCATTAGGATCAAAAGCACCTTTGTAATTAGTTGGTGTAAAGAACCCATCAGCCGGAGGAGTAGGGCAACCTGCAGTTGATAAACCTGGGTTTGGTACAGCATCAAACTGAGTAG
>DATFTU010000049.1:0-3864 GCA_035261565.1 Bacteroidia bacterium | reverse complement strand
CATCAACCCAGTTTAAAAGTAATTAATAATGAAATTAAAATTAAGAAATTCATTAATACATACGATAAAGAAGATCTGGCAGGAATAATTTATATATCAGACTCTAACAAAGTTTGGAAAGAAAGCACACCTTGGGATATATTTAGCCAGTCTAAATATAAAAAATTACATTTACTAATTCATCCTATGTGGTGGATGACAAATGAAGATTTACCGACCGAAGAAATTTGGTCTAAAACCATTATTAGTAATTTTAAAAGAGAAGAAAAACAAG
This sequence comes from Bacteroidia bacterium, assembly GCA_035261565.1. GTDB lineage: Bacteria > Bacteroidota > Bacteroidia > B-17B0 > Aurantibacillaceae > PALSA-968. Next base: position 3,590 of record DATFTU010000049.1, on the reverse strand, counting down.
TTTGTTCTACCGAACGGGCTTATGGGCAAGTACGAAAAATACTTGTTGAAATTGAATAAAATGAACATTGCTCTTTTTTTAGTTGCTGTACCTGATCTTAAGGGAGGAGGAGGGGCCGAGCGGCAGTTTTGTAATTTTTATGAGTATTTTAATTCTATTGAAAACCATTCTAAAAACAAATTATATCTTATAACTGATAAGGATTCGTTAAAAAATTTAAAAAACGCTGATATTTTAAAAAATTTAAAAAACGTTATTGTATTACAAACATACCAATTTACATATCTTAATTTTTTAAATTTTGTATTTCAGCTATTTCGTAAACGAATTCACCTGCTTCATTTAGTTAACACATACACCCACCACGATTTTAATTTAATCTATAAATTCAAAAAATTACAGCCTCTAACAAAAGTTAAACTATCTATAAATAATGAAGTTGCTGAGCTGATAGATGATTTAAGAGAGTATAATAAATCTGGTGTTTTAATGACAAGGTATATGAATTCCATTAAAATTTTATTGGAAAACATACAACCATCCGGGGTTTATACCTGGTATAAAGTGGTTGCCGATGAGTTAAAAAAATCTAACCTGGTTAATACCAAAAAATGTGTAGTTAAAAACTCAGAATACTGCTTTACTGATTTACGCAAATTTGTGCCTTTGCCAAATAAGCAAAACCATGTTGTATATGCATCCAGGTTGTGTATAGAAAAAAACCCATTACTTATGGTGGAAGCTGTTAAGTATTTAAAAGAAAATTATAATAATGATATAAGTAATTATAAATTTCTTGTATATGGCCGGGGAGAGTTAACTGAAGAAATGAAATCGCTTATTAATAGGTATGAGTTAAATGATTATTTTACATTAGATTTTAGTTCATCTATGCATGATGTTTTTGGTATTTCTAAAATATTTATTTCAACACAACCTATAGAAAATTTTACATCTCTTTCTATGCTCGAAGCAATGGCCTGTGGTAATGTAATTATTGCTAAAAACGTTGGGCAAACAGACCTATTTGTAAAAGAAGGCAAAAATGGTTTTTTATACGAGGGCAATGATTATAAAAATGTAGCACTTGCTATAAGAAAAGCTATTTTATTAAGTGATACTGGTTTTAAAGCGATGAGCCAGGTTAGCGTTGATTTAGCAACTAATCATCATAACGTAAAAAATTTTTCTGATGAAATAGAATTATTTTTCGAAGAAGTGGTTGATAAAAGTTAAGTAATGATTAGTAACAAAGTTGATAATAAAAAAATTATTTCCATACATCAGCCTAACTTTATACCGTGGCTCGGCTTTTTCTATAAAATATATAAATCAGATATTTTTGTGTTATTAGACAACGTTCAATTCCCTAAAGAGAGCGCTGCAGCAAGAAATTATATAAAAGGAAAGAATGGGGGTAAAGTTTTGTTAAGTGTTTCCGTAAAAAAATCGGATGGAGCGTTTCAAAATTATAACGAAATTGAACTGGACTATACTACTAAGTGGAATAGCAAGCACCTTAATCAAATAAAAGATGCTTATATAAAATCTCCTTATTTTAATCAGTATTTTCCTGAGTTTGAAGCTATACTTAAAACTAAATTTTCTAACCTGGCCGAGTTAAATATTACTATCATAAAATGGGTTCTTAAACATTTAGAAATAAATACGGAAATAGAATTAGCTTCTCAGTTTGATAATGGCGGTTTCGGAAAGAAAAACGACCGTAACCTTAATATTTGTTTGCATTTTGATGCAAATATTTACTTATCAGGCATAGGGGCCAAACAATATAATGATGAAAACTTATACAAAGAAAGTAAAGTTGAATTGCAATATTTGGATTATACTCCGGCAACATATTCGCAAATTAATGGGGGGGGGTTTATACCAAATCTTTCTGTATTAGATGCTTTGTTTAATTGTGGCCCGGCGGCGGCGGCATTACTTAAAAAAGAAAATTAATAAACAAGTACATGAAAAACTACGACAAGTTTAAGCAAGTAAATAACGATTTTTTTGATAGGCTGATTAAACAATCAACAGATGAGCATACGGCTGTGGGTCAATCGCGTATTTCGCACGAAAAAAGATTTAAAAAAATGCTTGATATTGGAGATTTAAATGGTAAAAGTATTTTAGATGTAGGTTGTGGGTTAGGTGCATTTTATTCGTTTTTAAATCAAAATAATATTAAATCAGATTATCATGGGATTGATATTAACGACAAAATGCTGGAGGGTGCTTCGCAAAAATATCCTGAAATAGCAAACCGGTTTAGCCGTGTTGATTTGGTGGAGGAAGCGATGGGACAAGAATTTGACTATTCAATAAGCATTGGGCCGTTAAATTTATTGATTGATGAAGAAACCAATTACCAAATGACTTTTAAATTGATAGATGGCTTGTTTAAACATTCAAAAATAGGGTGCGCTTTGTCAATGACTTCAATTCATTCAAAAGTAAAAGATAAAGATACTTTTTTCTTTGACCCTAAAGTTATAGTTGAATATGCTGAAAAACTATGTAACAATTTTAAGTTAGATCATTCTTATCTTCCGCACGATTTTACGATTTTCTTATATAAAGATGATTTTTATAGCTCGTTTAAATGAGTAAAAAAAAACCTCTTGTTTCTATAATAATGCCTGCTTATAACTGCGAAAAGTATGTTAAGACAGCTGTTGACAGCATTTTAAATCAAACATATTTAAACTTTGAGTTGTTAATTGCAGACGATTGCTCTAAAGACACCACAAAAAAAATTATAGACTCGTATACCGATATTCGAATTAAAAGATTTCATAATGAGTTTAATATGGGGTATTTACAAGCCTCTAATAAACTTTTTAAAGAATGTAAGGGCGACTTTATTACATTTCAGGATGCGGATGATTATAGCGCTGCAAACAGACTGGAATTGTTAGTAGGTTTTTTAGAAAAAAATAGTGATTATGCTTGTGTTGGTAGTAATGTTATTAAAGTAGATGATTTAGATAATAAACTATACACAACAAGTTTTCCATTAGATGATGGCGAAATAAAAGCTCGTTTTGCTGATACCAGGGTTGTTATGACAGGCTCTTCTCTGTTGGTTAAAAAAGAAGTAGTTGATGAAATTGGGTATTATAATCTTTATTTTAATAGATTAGGGTCAGAAGATGTATACTGGTTTTCATTTATACTAAATTATTTTAAGGTCGCCAACGTTCCTGAGGGGTTATACTATTACAGGTCCAACCCCACATCGGTAAGTAGTTTTTTTAAAGACCCTAAAACAAAAGTGCTGCATAATTTGGTAGTGTTTTTGTATAGAAGAAGAAAACAAGGTAAAGAAGATTATCTGCAATCTAATAACCTAAAAAAGACAGACACTATTTGTAAATTTTTAGTACTATTAAATATACTCCCGGCTAAAAAAATAAGTGTTTTTTTTAAATATATTTTTTTATCGATTAAATACCCTGCTACAAATATGTTATTTGTAAGAGATTTCATGTTTAAATTTTTTAAAAAAGTAGAGCTTAACCGTAATATTTAAATACTCTGTGCCAAAAATGCCAAAATATTTAATCATAAAAGCATGTGCA
>DATFTU010000048.1:0-3878 GCA_035261565.1 Bacteroidia bacterium | reverse complement strand
AGCTGCACGGTTAACATATACCGATGCATAATTTACTTTCAGTTTAATGCAGGCATCAAAATCTTTAAGTGCCTCTACATTTTGCTTTAACGCTCCTTTGGCGGTTCCTCTAAAATTATAAGCCATAAAATTTTTCGGGTCAAGTTTTATAGCCTCATCTAAATCTTTTATTGCCCCTGAGTAATCGCCTGAGTTTAATTTACTGGCTCCTTTAAAGGTAAGAGCATCTACATTTTTTGGATTTCGTTTTACCAGTGTATCAAAAACCTTAGCTGCCCCCTTATAATCGCCTGCTTCAAATTTACTTTGCGCCAAACTTAAATAAACCTCATTATCTATTTTTTGGTATTTAAACAGAGCCAGCCCTTGCTCTATATCTTTTATAGCATAAGGATACTCTTTTTGTTTAAACTTAAGCATGCCCCGCCCAATGTAAGCAGCTGCATAATTATCTCTTTCGTAAATAATGTTGTTGTACATATCTAAAGCTCCTTTTAAATCCTGACCAAACATTTTTAACTCGGCTATAAAACACATTAATTCAACATCGTGTGGCATTAAGGAGTCTGCACTTTCATAATATCTTTTTGCCTGGTCATATTTTTTATTCAAATAACAGGCTCTGCCCAAATATTTAATACAGTTAAAATTATCAGGCGTATATTTTAAAGAAAGCTCCAGGTTTTTTTGTGCCGAAGCAAAATCCTTTAACTGCATATAACAAAACGCAATTTTATTATAGGCCTCCGAATAATCTTTTTTAATTTTTACAGCCTTATCCAGCAATTTAATAGCATCCTTATATTTTAAAGAGTCGGTAAGTTTTGCAGCAGCCTTATATAAATCAACTGCTGGGTCTAAAGCACGGGTTGTATCTGTTTTAGTTTTTTGAGCGAAACATACGCTCAAAGACGTAACAAATAAATAAATAAAAAATAAGCCCCGCATTCTTTAAAATTAGTAATTTCACTTCAAATTAAAAACTTATGCCTGCAGTATTTCCTATCCTATTATTGGTTTTAGCCCTTGCCGTAGTGCTTACATCGTTTGTAACCATTCAACAGGGCACAGTAGCCGTAACTACCATTTTTGGTAAGTATAACCGCATTTTGCATCCGGGGTTAAATTTTAAAATACCCATTATCGAAAAAGTATTTAAAAAAATATCTATTCAGAACCGCTCGGCCGAAATGGGTTTTCAGGCTGTAACCATGGATCAGGCCAACGTAAATTTTACCGCCATGCTTTTATATTCTGTTTTTAATACAGATGAAACTACTATTAAAAATGTAGCCTTTAAATTTATTGACGAACGTAATTTAATGCAGGCTCTGGTTCGTTCGGTAGAAGGGTCGGTACGTGCATTTGTAGCTACAAAAAAACAAAGCGAAGTACTTTTGTTGCGCCGTGATATTGTACTGGAGATTAAAGACCAGTTAGATAAAACTTTAGAAGAATGGGGGTACCACTTAATTGATTTGCAGTTAAACGATATTACGTTTGATGAAGAGGTTATACGCTCTATGGCGAAAGTGGTGGCATCAAACAACTTAAAAGCTGCTGCCGAAAACGAAGGGCAAGCCTTATTAATTACCAAAACAAAAGGTGCCGAAGCAGAAGGAAATGCCATTAAAATTGCCGCGCAGGCCGAAAAAGATGCCGCACAGCTACGCGGACAAGGGGTTGCTTTATTTAGAGAGGAAGTTGCCAGGGGGATGAGTCAATCGGCAAAATTAATGCAGGATGCTAATTTAGATGCCTCGCTTATTTTATTTAGCATGTGGACAGAGGCTGTAAAAAATTTTGCAGAACATGGCAAAGGCAACGTAATATTTTTAGACGGCAGCACTGAGGGTATGCAACAAACCATGCGCCAAATGATGGCCATCTCTAAAATGGACGTGAAGGATAAAAAATAACTGCACAAACTGGTATTTTGTGTAATGACAAAGCAATTAAAAAATACCCAAGCAGTTAAACCTCAGCAAAACTTTTTTCAAAACAAACGCTTACAGCTTATTTTAATTAGCGTATTTGTTTTTTTTATGTATGCCCGCACAATAAGTTACGAGTATATAGGACTTGATGATACCACGTTAATAGAAACCAATTACAAGTTCATTAAAAAAATTTCAAATGTGCCAATTGCATTTACCAAACACGTAATGTATAGCGGCACTAATTCAGATAATGAAAAAGATTATTACCGCCCTATCCTTACATTATCTTTTATGATTGATGCGCATATTGCCGGCAATACTAAACCCAGGTGGTACCATTTCGCAAACATACTTTACCATTTAACAGCCTGCCTTCTTTTATTTGTTTTACTAAATAAACTCCAGGTAAACCCAATTGCCACGTTCTTACTCACGCTATTATTTTCTGTTCATCCGGTTGTTGACCAGGCTGTTGCCTGGATACCCGGAAGGAATGATACATTGCTGGCCATTTTTGTATTATCAAGTTTTATTTTTTTACTCAAATACCTCGAAACAAAAGAAATAAAACCGTTAATATGGCATATTATATTTTTTGGTTTTGCCTTATTTACTAAAGAGAATGGTATTGTACTTCCATTTTTATGTTTGGGTTATATTGGCTTTATTACTAAAGGCCATTTTAAATCTATTTGGTTTAAACTAAGTGCTGGGTATTTGTTATTTATTATTCCATGGTTCTTTTTACGCCAGGCCGCTATAACAGGCTCTACTACCGATAATAGTTTACATGCCGCCCTATCAAACTTTATAAACAATGTGCCTTTTATGTTGCAATATATTGGTAAAGCCATCCTTCCATTTAATTTATCGGTAATGTGCATGATGGAAGATGTAAATTATATACAGGTAATTATTGCCTTACTGCTTATTGCGGCAGCCATATTTTTTTCAAAAAATAAAAGATGGCCATTTGTTTTATTTAGTATAACCTGGTTTATTATTTTTTTGGCGCCCTCTTTTTCTGCCAGATTGGTTGAAGGGCTTGAGCATCGTTTGTATGTGCCCATAATTGGTTTTATATTTCTGGCAGCCGAAACCGACTGGATGAAAAACCTTTCAATTTCCGATAAAAAAACGTGGGTTGTACCTGTCATATATATTTTAGCTTTGCTATGGATTACCAACAGTCGCTTAGAAATTTTTAAAACCCGGTTTAATTTTAATACAAATGCCATGCAAACCTCAGTTTACAGCGTGGTGCCCTGTGTTAACCTGGCAGGCGATTATGATATTGTAGGGCAACAGGGTAAAGCTATTGAAATGTATAAAATTGCTTTAACCCGCGATTCTGTTTATGGTACTATACACCCGGCTAACCGGGTAAGTTATTATTACATACTCCACGATAATTTAGGTGTAATTTATTACAGTAAACAAATGTATAAAGAAGCTGAACAGGAATTTTTATTAGCCTCGAAGGCAGGAGATTTATATGCTGTTTACCACATGGCCAATGTTTACTCAAAAACCGGAAGAATAGAACAGGCTGTACCACTTTGGAAAAAGGTTATTGCCTTGCAACCCAAACAACCCGATTTTAAAGATACATACTTACGTTTAGCACAATATGCTAAAGATAAAAATGACACCACAACTTTTTATTACTACATAAAGCAGTATAAAAGATTGGGTTACTAAGTACTTTATTCTTTTACCTCATTGCCCATAGTATCGCAATGATATAGTTTTGGTTTTTTGCGAGAAGCTTTTTGTGTGGGTGCTCCGCCTTGTTTTTCTTTTATCATTTTTTGAATGATGCGGGCTCTTTCTTTAGCAACCTCTTCACGTATTTTTAAATCTTCATCTGCGTCATAATAAATAATACCATCTATAATAGTTTTATCAACTTTTGCATTTATTGATAGAGGATGATCC
>DATFTU010000047.1:0-4969 GCA_035261565.1 Bacteroidia bacterium | reverse complement strand
GGAATAACGGCAGGTAAGCGTTGCTCAAAGTTTTTACCCAAAGCATTTTCTTTGTAGTTATAACAAATGCTTACCAAGCCCATCATTAATTGGCGCGCACGGCCAATTTCTGATCCATAAGCCGCTTTATGTATAGCAGGCAGTTTGTTATAAAAACGTAAGTCGCCTTCAAACATGGTAAATAATTTTTCAGCAATATCCTTTGCTTTTTTGTTTTCACCCGCTTGAAAATATGCCAAACAAATAGAATACATAGTTGCATCATACGGTATGGTTGCTTCAGGCATTTCGGTTTGTGCTTTGTCCAATATTTTAATGGCTTTGTCTTTTTTGCCTTCTAATACTAACTGAGCAGCTAACCCACCAATTTGTATACGCATGTTTGATGCAAAACGCATAGCATTTTCATCCAGGTAAACACCCGGATTGTTCATACCGCCCCATTGGAATTTATTCATAATATTATCATACATAATATCTGAGTTAATACGGGCACCATTTTGCATCTCTTCGCGGGTAGATTTAATCGGAGTTAAACGGTATGCCAAGCCTTCTAATTGCAAATAATCTTCTAAACCAATATAAGCTTCTCTGCCCGTGGTAACAGCAAAGTAAATTGGCCTGTCCCAATTAAAGCCGGCTAATAAGTCAAGCACCATTAAATCGTTTTTGGTAATGTAGTTACGTTTTAACTGCCAGTCTATACTTTTTACCACGCGGTTTTCCAAGCCTTTTGATACTGTTCCGTTTTGCACCACTTTAGCAGAATCGACCGGCAAGCTAAATTTATTGCTCGGTAAAATATCTATATAATCGCCCCCCATATTGTATTTATTTTCCGGGTTATCACTGGCAACATAATCCATTAATTCCTTCAAATTAACGTAACCAATATTTTTATCCATAAAATAAACAATGTCACGTTTACTGGCTTCATATTTATCTTCGGTCATGCTGGCTGTAAACGGCAATGGTTTTGAATCGTAAGCCGCTCTGCGGCACTGATTAATATACCAATCTGTTTGAAACAGGCTTAAGTTAACAACTCGCACATCCGTACGAATGCCTTCCACCTCTTGCGCATACCAAAGCGGGAAGGTGTCGTTATCACCATTAGTAAATAACACAGCATTAGGTGCACACGAGTTTAAATAGTTAATGGCAAAATCTCTTGCCATTGTTTTGTGCGAACGGTTATGGTCATCCCAACCATCGGCAGCCATTAAAGTTGGTACTACTAAACTTACAGCCGTTGCAGCAATGGCAGCATTTTTGGCGTTCATGCGCTTAACCAAAAATTCGTATAAAAATAAAACACCTAAGCCTATCCAAATAGCATACGCGTAAAACGAGGCTGCATAGGCATAATCACGTTCACGTGGCTGATATGGGTATTGGTTCAAATAAATAGTAATGGCAAGCCCCGTAAAAAAGAACAAACACAATACCACAAAAGCATCTTGTAGCCCTCTTTTATAATGAAACCATAAACCCAGTAACCCCAATATAAATGGCAATGCGTAAAACTTATTGGTGGCCTTATTATTTTTTACGTTGCTTGGCACGGTGGTTAAATCAGCATTTAAACGTGCATTGTCAAAAGCTGGTATACCAGTTATCCAGTTACCCTCGGTGGGGTTGTTATTTAAGCCTTGTACATCGTTTTGTTTTCCAATAAAATTCCAGGCAAAATAACGCAAATACATATACCCAAGTTGGTATCTCCAAAAATAGGTTAGGTTTTCGCCAAAAGTTGGCACGTAAACTGTTTTAGTTTCTCCATTGTTATCAGTCAGTTGTTTTGGCTTGCCTTTTACATCGCCCCAATATTTATAAGCTGCTTCGTGCTGGCTCTGCTGGCTCCACATACGAGGAAAAACAGTACAAAACTCATCTTCATAAACAGGTATAGAGTTTTTGCGGGCATCTAAAACAACATACTTATTTGTTTTTAAGTCTTTGCCATAAATAGGTGTTCCGTCTTTAAACTCATTGCGTGGTTTGGTTGGTGCATTATAATATTGTCCGTAACCAATTGGCCAGTCGCCATACTGTTCACGATTTAAATACGAAAGCATGTTAAGCGCATTCTCCGGGTTGTTTTCATCCATTGGTGTATTTGCCTGCGAGCGAATTACCAGTATAAAGAAAGATGAATACCCAATCATCATTACTGCAAAACTTAAAGCAATACTATTTAAAACAGCATGCCTGTTTTTAAGAAAATGAACTGCATAAACCATACCTCCTAAAATAATGGCGCGTATAAACATTGATCCGCCGCCAGATTGTGTTGATGCTGTAGCCAATAAAGCAAATACAATTGCTAAACCAAAAGTTAGTTTATAATAGGTTTCTTTTTTATTTAATGAATAAGCAATAGCCGATGTAATTAATGCGATAAGAACTACAAAGTACAACAAGGTGCCTGTGTTAAAAGGCATGCCTAGTTTGTTCACAAAAAACAATTCGTAATCGGCAGAAAGTTTTACAATACCCGGAATAATACCGCCTTGTATACCACCTAATAAAACTACCGAAATAGCACCTGCCGCAAAAAAGCCCTGCCAGCTAAATTTATATTTTTTGAAATAGTAAATAAAGCAAATAGACGGAATAACCAATAAGTTAAGTAAGTGAACTCCAACCGATAAACCGGTTAAATAAGCAATTAAAATTAACCAACGTGTGGCTGTTGGCTCGTTAGCCTCTTCTTCCCATTTTAAAATAGCCCAAAAAACCGCAGCGGTAAATAAACTACTCATGGCATATACCTCGCCCTCAACTGCCGAAAACCAAAACGAATCAGAAAACGTATAAGCCAGTGCACCAACTATACCACTGCCTAAAATGGCCCACATTTTGCCATTATCCATTTCAGTGCCTTCAGGTGCCATCATTTTTTTAGCTAAACGGGTAATTGTCCAAAACAAAAATAAAATTGAAAACGAACTGCATAAACCACTCATTACGTTAATCATCATGGCGGCTTTAGCCGGGTCGCCAAACGAAAACATCGAGAAAAAGCGGGCTATCAATAAAAAGAAAGGAGCCCCTGGCGGGTGACCAACCTCTAATTTATACGAACAGGCTATATACTCACCGCAATCCCAAAAACTGGCAGTGGGCTCAATGGTAGAACAATAGGTAAAGGTGGCAATGGCACAAATAAGCCATCCTACTATGTTGTTTAATTTTTTATAATTCATATAAGTATTTAATGAGTGGCGAATTTAGTAAAAAAGCCGTAATGCCAACAAATTAAGAAGGCAGCCTTTTTACGTACTTAGTAACGATAAATTGTTGAGATTATTTTATTTAGCTATATCTCTAAAATTTATAGGCAATGCTAAATGCTGTTGGAGCAATTGCCATGCTTAAACGAGATGCCGCGGCATATTTTTTTTGTTTGTGGCTGCCAATTATAGCCATAGCAGTTCCGCCACCAATGGCAAATGCACCAAGTACGCCTAAAAAAACTCCGCCACTTATTTGAGCCGCGTTAGCAGGTGCAATAGGCTGATTAGAATTATTGGTTGATGTAGTTGTACCGTACGGAGTTGTCGTTACAGTTGAGCTTGAACTGGTTGACGAATTTGTTGAAATTTGATTAGATACGCCGCTTGAAACCATAGCTATGCCGCCTATAAGACCTACGACACCTGCTGTAAGTAAAACTATGCCTCCAATTTTTAAGTTCTTATATTTTTCGGCTTTAATGCTGTTTTTCATATTAGCATTGTAAGGTATTGTTTGCCCTTGTTGGATAGGTTGCTGTATTTGTTGAGTCTGGTTATTTGGTGGCGGAGGTGGAGTTTGCTGTGGATTATTTTGCTGCGAAAAGAGTTTTACAGCCATAAATAAAAAGCAGATAACAACGTGTTTTTTCATTCTTAAGAAATTTGTATCGCTAAAAATAAGAGTATTTTTTAACTAAAAATAATAGCTAAGAAAAAAGAGCCTAATTAAATTTTATACCTAATGTGGCTACTATATAAAGAGTAGAGTTATTTATGTTGGTTGGCTGTATATACATTGGGTCCACAACATAATATTGGTCTTTCCATTTAGTATAAACAAAACCTAAATCTAAATACACATTATGAGAACCTCGGAACCCAACTCCTCCCGAAAAAGAATTTCGTACAGAATTGCCAGCAAGCACATCACCAAATGGCGAACCATAGCTGCCAAAACCTGCACGTATAACAACAGGGCGTATATTTAACTCAAGCCCTGCCTTTATATTAGCAGTGCCTTTATATTTTGCTTTAATAGTATTGTTTACATCTAAAAAAGTTGAGTTATCAGGATAGCGAGCGTTAGCATAATTTACGTACTCGCCATCAATACTAAAAGCTAACAGTTTTTTAAAAACATAAGAAACACTACCACCTATTTTACCCGGTGTATGAAATTTATAGGAATAACTGCCCGCAGGCGATGTTACGGTACCATTGTATTGACTATAGCTGCCATCGTATGTGGCTTCTAATGAGTTTTGATAACTATCAGTTAGTTTATAATCAGTAGCGGTTTGCCCATATAAACCAACTTTAACCCCTGAATTAAAACGATATATACCACCAATTTTTGCATTTATACCTATACCCGATGTAACTAAATTTTCCTGAAAAGATAAAGTATTAAAATAGCTATCTGCATTCTTATAATCAAACTCAGTTAAAGTTGATTGGTAATTGTATTTTACAAAAGGCACACCAACCGATCCTCCTAAATAAAACCTATCACTAAAGCTATGGGCAAGAGCAAGAGCAAGTTCGCCTACACGCCCTGAAGATTGAATAGTTTTGGTTTGCTGAAACATGGTGCCAGGTGGGTCGTAAGCAGCCAGGGGTGCATACTGTGTACCCGTACTATCATAAGCCAATGTGCTTGAATTGGTATATGGTGTGATTAAACCTTGCTGGTAAAATAAACCTTCGTTAAACTGGTCAAGATTGCTTGA
>DATFTU010000046.1:0-6596 GCA_035261565.1 Bacteroidia bacterium | reverse complement strand
CAGCTTTAAAAAAAATGTATTTTAATGAAGAAAAAAAAGACGCCCAGGCAAATGCAGCCCGTAATAAACATGCGCAAGAGGATGACCAAAGAAAAAGCGATGTGTTTAAGCAAGAGTATGATATGAATTTAAAAGAAGCGTACAGGCAATTGGGCAAACAACAACCCGTTTATGTACCAAGTAATTATTCAGGCAAATATTATGGTACAACCATACAAACCCTGGGTTGGAAAAACGTAGATATGTACGTTATGGAATCAACCGTTAACCGCACTACATTAGATTATACCGACCCCGAAACAGGCAAAAAAGCGGTCATAAAATACGAACCCCTTGTACTTACCATAAACAACTATCAAAATTACGACAGGGTATATGCTTATTTGCTGCCCGATAAATTAAGCAGCTTTCAGCGTATAAATAATGCCGGCAATGTGTTTAAAGAAAATTTAAATGAACTGATAAATTACAGCGTAGTAGTAATGGGTTTTAAAAACAATACGGTTTACTACAAACAATTTGCCAGTGTAAAACCGGGCAATAATACCATAGACTTAGAGGAAACCCCAAAAGAAAAATTAAAAACTCTGCTTAAAAAATACGAATACGTTGACTCAAGCACACCGGCTGATATGATTAACGAACTTTATTATAATTTAGCTGAACAACAGGAAATAATAAGACACAAAGCTATTTTTAAACGAGAGCTAATAAGAGAAAAGTTATTGCGTGTAATATATCCTTGTTACCAACCGGCAGAAATATTATATATGGATATTGATAAGAAATAAATAAAATGACTGTATATTTTATAAGCGGGCTTGGGGCAGATGAAAGAACTTTTCAAAAATTAGTTCTTCCGGGTAGTTGGGAAATTATCCATTTAAGATGGTTGCCTGTTGATAAAAACGAAACACTGAAAAGCTATGCCGAAAAATTTGCCAGAGAAATTGACACTTCAAAACCATTTAACCTGGTTGGCTTATCTTTTGGCGGTGTTTTAGCAACCGAGTTATTGCAATTTATAAAGCCCGATAAAACCATTATTATATCAAGCATCTCAAACAAAAACGAATTGCCGGTATCATTTAAGCTGTTGGGTGTATTAAAAATCAACAAACTTGTGCCTGCTTTTTTTCTGAATAAAATGTATCCTCTCACAAACTGGCGTTTTGGAATGAAGACTAAAGAAGGAAAAAAATTACTGGGGCAAATAATACATGATACTTCTCCTGCATTTCTTAAATGGGCCATTAACGAAATTTTGAATTGGAAAAAAGATAAACGAGATGATGGTATTTACCATATACACGGAGATACGGACAGAATTTTTCCTTTAAATAAAGTAAAAGCCGATTTAGTTATTAAAAACGGAGGGCATTTTATGGTTTACAGTCAGGCAGAAGAAATATCGAAAATTTTAATTGAAAGATTAATGAGCTAGTTAAATGAGTATGATAAAACTAATTATTGCTATTTATTTACAGCCATTATGCCCAAAATAATCATAAACATTTCTATCTTGTTTATACCCTAAAGAAAATGCATTAGATAAATCTGTGCATCCACCATCTTTATCTTTTAAATCAAATTTACACAATGCTCTTTGATAAAAGGCCTCAGCCGCATATCGAGTATTCAACTTAATTGCTTTCGTATAATCTTCTATAGCTTCACGCTTTTTACTCATACTATACATACATTGCCCCCTCTCAAAATAGGCATCGGCATAATTTGGATTTAATTTTATTGCCTTGGTAAAATAATTTATGGCTTTTCGGTAAGGATTGCCACCAGATCCGGCAGGTGCTGCCGCAAGAGAACCCCAAGAGTTTGTTGTGTAATTTACATTATTACTATATGCAGCTCGCGACAGATAATATAATGTTGCACATTGTCCTTCCATATAATAAACTGTATCAGTGTTATATTTAGCCGAGTTTAATTCAATTGCTTTACTAAAGTCTTTATTAGCCCTTTTATAATGTACATATGTATCACCATTTACATGTTTTTTTCCCATTTCATATCTAACATTTGCTCTTTTGTAATATAAGTCAGCTGCATTTTTAGGGTTTAATTTAAGTGCTTGAGTATAAGTTGTTTCTTTTTCGATTAACACAGAATCATCTTTGCTTAAAACTACTTTAGGAGAAATCCAGGTATCTCTTTGAAACATCCCACTAAAACAAGAAGTTAATAGTTGTGATATTATTATGTATATGACTATTCTTTTCATAAGATTAAATATAATTGTTTTACAATTCTCTTTAAAACAACACTACTTTATATTTTGTGGCCATTTTTTGTAATTGCTCGTGGCTAACATGGTGTATGTTTTTACCACCATGCCGGTTTTCAACAGTAAGTACAAAAATTTGGTAATTGTGCTGTGCGGCCAGTTTAAAATAAGGCTCAAGCTCCCACTCTATAGTAAAGGTGTTATCAATAAATATTTTTTCAGCTCCCTGTTTAATGCTGGCAAGCGTTTGCTCTTCGCATTGTTTATAAGCAAGGTGGTTTTTATCAAATTCAAAATTATAGTCGCCTGTTTGGGCATCGGTAAAATAAGCATCAATAGAGTGTATGGGGTATTTTCCGTTTTCACTTAACAGGTTTGCCAGTGTAGTTTTTCCGCTACCGGGCAAACCTCTAAGTAAAATAAGCGCTGGCATTTTTAAAACTCAATCAGTATCTGTCCTTTTTCAACAGCCACACCTTTTTTAACGGCAACTTTTTTAACCTTACCATCTGTTGGAGACTTTAAAATGTTTTCCATTTTCATGGCTTCTAACACAATAAGCGCGTCTCCTTTTTTAATTTCCTGTCCGTCTTCCACCAAAATATTTAATACCAAGCCCGGCATGGGTGCCTTAATATTAGATACTTTACTAACCATGGCTTTATCTAAACCAAGTTGATGTAAAAGCTCATCGTATTTATCTTTTACAGTAAGGTTATAAATAGTTTGGTTTACTTTTATTTGAAAAGATTTTTCAGCCACGTTATGGCCAACAATTTCAACATTATACGATTTGTTATCTTTTAAAACGTGAAACGAGTTTTTGTTGATTTCAATCATATCAAAAGCAATATCCTTGCCTTCAAGCTGCCAAACACCCTGTGTTTTTTCGAAATTAAAATCGAACTTATTATCTACTTTTACTTTATACATGTTGTTTAAACAAATGCGTTAAAGCCTGTAATGTCTTGTCCGGTAATTAGTAAATGTATATCGTGTGTTCCTTCGTAGGTTATTACACTTTCTAAATTCATCATGTGGCGCATAATCGGGTACTCGCCCGTAATGCCCATACCACCATGTATTTGGCGCGCCTCGCGCGCTATTTGCAATGCCATGTTTACGTTGTTGCGCTTAGCCATTGATATTTGTTGCGGGGTTGCACGGTGTTCGTTTTTAAGCACACCCAGGCGCCACATCATTAATTGGGCTTTGGTAATTTCGGTAATCATTTCAGCCAGTTTTTTTTGTGTTAACTGAAAACCACCAATAGGCCTGCCAAACTGCACACGCTCTTTACTGTAACGTAAAGCGCTGTCGTAACAATCTAAAGCGGCACCAATAACACCCCATGCAATACCATAACGGGCTGAGTTTAAGCAACCCAAAGGCCCTTTTAAGCCTTTAATGGTGGGGAATAAATTTGCTTTAGGCACTTTTACATTATCAAACACCAACTCGCCTGTTGCACTGGCACGCAAGCTCCATTTGCCATGTGTTTCGGGGGTTGTAAAGCCTTCCATGCCACGTTCAACAATTAAACCGCGTATATCGCCGGCCTCGTCTTTTGCCCAAACAACAGCAATATCAGCAAAAGGCGCATTACTAATCCACATTTTAGCACCGTTTAGTAATACGTGGTCACCTTTATCTTTATAATTAGTAATCATTCCGTTTGGGTTAGAACCATGATCGGGCTCCGTTAATCCAAAGCAACCCATCATATCACCAGAAGCCAGTTTCGGAAGGAATTTTCGTTTTTGCTCTTCGGTTCCGTAAGTAAAAATAGGGTACATTACCAGTGAGCTTTGTACCGATGCGGTAGAACGCAAACCACTATCGCCACGCTCAATTTCCTGCATTAAAATACCGTACGATATTTGGTCTAAACCTGCCCCGCCATATTCAGCCGGAATGTATGGCCCAAACGCTCCAATTTCAGCTAAACCTTTAATCCACGGTTTATGAAACGTTGCTTTTTGGCAAGCGTCTTCAACAATGGGAGTTACTTCTTTTTTAACCCATGCACGGGCAGTTTCTCTAATAAGTTTATGCTCATCACTTAGTAAATCATCTACTAAATAATAATCGTGAAATTGAAAATTGTCTGATGCCATAGTATGTTTTTTAGTGGGGCAAATATATAAATAAAAAGCACCTTTTTTGCTTAGTTTATATAAGAATATAAAAGCAAAAAAGTCCGGCAAATTGCCAGACTTTCTTTTACTTAATTAGTTCTTATTTTTGTTTATCGCCATATAAAACAGCCTCATCAACTTCTTTAATAGCTTTATCAGCATAATCAGCGGCTTTGCTGCGGTGCCCGCCAAAATCTTTAGCAGCTTTTTCTAAATGAGCTTTACCATCCATTAAGCTTTTTTTAGCAGCGTTTAATTCAGGATACTCTACAATTTTAACTTCAACGGTGCTTAACGATTTGCCGAAGCAAAATGCGCCGATAACTAATGCACTTAAAGCAATAACTTTTACTGTTTTCATTTTTTATAGGGTTTTAAAATTTAAAGTAAATATAAAAATATTTTTTAGCCAAAAACAAGCAAAAGCCAATAGGTAAAATACAGTATATTTGCCCAAAATCGTTCATTCTTAAATTTTACGAAATAGCAATTTACATGGAGAGTAGAATAAAAACATTAGAGCAAAAAATAGTTGAAGCAAAATTAGGCGGAGGCGAAAAGCGTATTGAGGCGCAACATAAAAAAGGCAAACTTACTGCACGCGAGCGCATACACTTTTTATTAGACGATGCCAGCTTTGAAGAAATTGGCATGTTGGTTACACACCGCAGCAACGATTTTGGTTTAGAAAAAGAAAAATATTTGGGCGATGGTGTAGTTACAGGTTACGGCACCGTTAACGGACGATTGGTATATGTTTTTTCTCAGGATTTTACGGTGTTTGGAGGCTCATTATCTGAAACACATGCCGAAAAAATTTGCAAAATAATGGATTTAGCCATGAAAAATGGCGCGCCTGTAATTGGCTTAAACGATAGTGGCGGAGCACGCATACAAGAGGGTGTGGTATCATTAGGCGGTTATGCCGATATTTTTTACCGCAATGTTAGAGCAAGCGGGGTTATCCCACAACTATCGGCTATTATGGGCCCATGCGCGGGTGGCGCGGTTTACTCGCCTGCCATTACCGATTTTATTTTAATGGTTGAAAACACATCGTATATGTTTGTTACCGGCCCTAACGTGGTAAAAACGGTAACGCACGAAGAAGTAACCTCAGAAGAGTTAGGTGGCGCCATGACCCACGCAACTAAAAGCGGTGTTACCCATTTTGCTTGTGCTAATGAGATTGAGTGTATTAATCACTTAAAACAACTTTTAAGTTACGTACCGCAAAACTGCGAAGAAGATGCCCCTGCCCTGCCCTACGAAAATACGGGCAGCGAAATACGAAAAGAATTAAACAGCATTATACCGAAAAACGCAAACCAGCCTTACGATATACGTGAGGTAATTAACGGTGTTACCGATGCTGATAGTTTTTTAGAAGTACATAAAAATTTTGCTGAAAATATTGTAGTTGGTTTTGCTCGTTTGGCAGGAAGAAGCATTGGTGTGGTTGCTAACCAGCCTGCTGTATTAGCCGGCGTGTTAGATATTAATGCAAGCACCAAAGCAGCACGTTTTGTGCGTTTTTGCGATAGCTTTAATATACCGTTATTGGTGTTTGAAGATGTACCTGGCTTTTTGCCTGGCACCGACCAAGAGTGGAATGCTATTATAACCAATGGGGCTAAATTACTTTATGCATTTAGCGAAGCCACTGTGCCACGTATTACGGTTATTACACGCAAAGCTTACGGCGGCGCATATGATGTAATGAACAGCAAGCACATTGGCGCTGACATGAATTACGCCTGGCCTTCAGCAGAAATTGCTGTAATGGGTGCAAAAGGCGCAGCCGAAATTATTTTTAAAAATGAAATTGCTGCTTCAACAGATAAAGAAGGTAAATGGAAAGAAAAAGAAGCCGAATACCAAAACATGTTTGCCAACCCATACCGTGCAGCCGAGCGTGGTTTTGTAGATGAAGTAATTAAACCCGAGCAAACCCGCGAAAAGCTGATTAAAGCATTTAAAATGCTTGAAAACAAAGCAGAAAAATTACCTAAAAAGAAACACGGAAACATTCCACTATAAAAAATGGATTCTTTAAGTATAGCCATACAACTTACTTTTAAAGATTTTCTGAATTTTCAGTTCGGGCATTTAAGAAAACGCTTAATGCCTTTTCTCGTGTTTTTTATTTTAATGTTAGCCATATCTTTTTTAGGTGTTTTTACTTCTGATAATTCTTTCATTGATTGGATATCTCC
>DATFTU010000045.1:0-5178 GCA_035261565.1 Bacteroidia bacterium | reverse complement strand
TAGCTTTAAGTTTATGAGACTATTTATTATATTATTATTTTTACTTATAACCAACCTTTCTCAAGGACAAAATAGGAAATTTGTAAAAATTATTTCTAACCTATCAGACAATGACTCAATTTCATTTTCAGTTACACACATAGACTGTATTGCAGGACGGGACATAGATGCCGTTCCAGATTTTTTTATTTTAAAAAAGAAGAAGGGCGAATATACTTTATCGTATAACCACTATAAATCTAATTTAGTAGTTACTCTTTTAAATTCAAACCAAGTATCGTTCTTTAAAGAACTTGAATTATCACAAAATAAAACTCATTCGACTTCATGTGACAATTATGTTGTTATTAAAGGAAAACAATCCCGCGAGTTCAATGCAAGTTACTTTTACGCAGATACCCTTAGAAGTTTTTTTACCAATACAAAAAAATAAACCTACAGCTAACAACAGCTTGTTCGGCAGTCGAGCAACGCTTGAAAACAAAAAGTATTTTCTTTATTTTGGATTATAAAGCTTTTTGTATTTTTATACACCGATAAAGGATAGTTAAACATTTTTCTGGAAGTATGAAACCAAAATTATTAATTGCTGAAGATGATCCTCTTTTATTAAAATCGTTGGGGTTTTATTTGCAAAAGCAGGGCTACGACCCTCTTTTGGTAAATGATGGCAATGAGGCTATTGCCCAGATAAAAGAAAAACAATTCGATCTTATTATTACCGACCTTAATATGCCTTTTGCTAACGGGCTTGAAATTATATCATTAGTGCGTAATGAGCTAAAGCGAGAAACTCCTATTATTATGCTTACATCGGTAGGTATTGAAACTACTGAACTGGAGGCCTTCCGAATGGGAGTAAATGAGTTTATTTCAAAGCCATTTAGTCCGCAAGTATTGGGGGTGCGCATTGAAAAAATATTATCTCAGGTTAAAAAATAAATATGCCGGGTAGGGTTAGCATTTTACTTTTTGTAATATTTATTGGCATTGGCAGTATGCGGGCGCAAAATGCCGACTCATTATTTGAAGTAGCTAAAAAAAGCGCTTACACTAAAAATTATGCCAAAGCGCAAAGCCTTTGTAAGCAACTTGTTCTGCAATATCCGCAAAATACCGATTATAAAATATTTTTGGGTAGAGTGTTTGCATGGGCAGGAAAAAATGATTCGGCCAAGTTAGTTTTAACTAAAATTATTGAAACGGAAACTAAAAATGCGGATGCTTATGATGCCTTGACAGATGCTGAATTGTGGTCGAACGACAATACACACGCAATTGAGCATTGTAAACAAGCGCTTACTTTTACTAGAGAAAAAGAGCAGGAAAAATTTCTTTTAAAATTAGCCAAAGCCTACTATACCGTTGAAGATTATAAAGATGCTAAAGAAACAATTGATACCCTTTTAACTAAAAACCCAGTAAATAAAGATGCAAAAAAATTGCGTGACGATATTACAAAGGCTTTATATAAAAATTATATTTCGGTAACGTATTTAAATGTTTCGTTTAGTAACCCTGCTTCTCCATCGTGGAATTATGCATCTGTCGAATATCAACGTAAGTTTAAAAACTGTCCTTTAGTAGGGCGCTTTAATTACGGCAATGCATATAATCAAAACGGTTACCAGTTTGAGGTTGACGCCTATCCCAAATTACGTAAAGGAACTTATATGTATTTAAACGCGGGTTATGCTTCTGATACGGTGGTGTTTCCTATTGTGCGAGCGGGCGCTGATTTATACCAAAAACTGGTATATGGTTTTGAAGTATCGGGGGGAGCCAGGTTTCTTCATTTTAAGCAAGAAAATATTTTTATTTACACTATTTACCTGGGCAAATATTATAAAAACTGGTGGTTTGCTTACCGTCCGTTTTTGGTAAATAAGAGTAACGATGCCTTTTTTTCGCACACGGCCATTGTACGCAACTATTTTTCGGGCAGCGATAATTATGTTAGTTTAAATTTAATTTATGGCGCTACGCCATATACTACTACTACATTTCAGGATATATCAAAAGTAAACTCGCAACGTATAGGCATTGATGCCCAGTTTAAAATAGGGCAAAGCTTTTTAGTAAAACCTATGTTTTCTTACGAATATGAGGAGTATTACCCCGGTTTATTCAGAGACCGTTTTTATAGTCAAGTAACTTTGTTAAAACGGTTTTAAAATGCGTATACGTAAACGGCTGGTTGTACTATTTCTTTTAATTATAGGTTTTGTAGCCTATAAAATATATAAGCATAAAACTAAAAACAGTTTGGTAGTAAGTAATGATGTTACTTATATTTTTAAAGATGTGCGGGGCCCTTTACAAAAAACGGTAGTACCTGTATTACAAAAAACATCATGGAAAAAATATAACACGGGCGCTAACTATGGTATAGGTATTTTGTTAACCGATACTAATTCTGCATGGTTGGGCCTGGTGCACGCTTTTAAAAGTTTTGGTATTCCGTTTAAAATTCACGTAAATTCTGATAGTGTTATTAAACATGGTGTGGTGTTGGTATATCCAATTATATCGGGCAGGGCATTAAATCAAAAATCGCTTAAACAATTAGATAAATTTGTTTGGAATGGAGGAACACTAATTGGTATAAATGTACTGGGTGGTTTAATGGATGATTTTGGCTTTAAAGACGCTGTACCATCGCGCGAAAATTTTAAAGTGCTTTTAAAAGATAAAGAAAACCCTCTTTTAAAAAAAATTACCGATTTGCGTGAGCAGGAAATAAGCCTTGGTAGTAAAAAAGATTTTAAACAGACTATTGGCACATACGGTTATATAAAAACAAGTGCTAAACCTTTATTGATATACGAAAATGGTGAAGCTTGCTTAACTCAATATTATTTTAAAGGAGGCGGCAAATCATTTGCATTGGGTATTGATTTGGGTGAGTTTGTATTACGGTCTGAAAACGAACGAGGTTTTAATGCACAACGCTCATACGTAAATGATTATGAGCCTTCGGTTGATGTGTTAATACGTATCATCAAAAATATTTATACGTTATCTTCTCCGGCTGCAGTAACGCTTAATTCGGTTCCTCAAAATAAAGATATTACAGTTTGTATAACACACGATGTAGATTTTACACGTTCCATAAAAAATGCGGTTGATTATGCTAAAATGGAAAGAAGCAAAAATGTAGATGCCACTTATTTTATACAAACCAAGTATGTAAAAG
This sequence comes from Bacteroidia bacterium, assembly GCA_035261565.1. Lineage (GTDB taxonomy): Bacteria > Bacteroidota > Bacteroidia > B-17B0 > Aurantibacillaceae > PALSA-968. Next base: position 1,982 of record DATFTU010000045.1, on the reverse strand, counting down.
ATTGGAATGATGATATCTTCTTTAATGAAGATGGAGTAGCCTGCTTGCAGCAAGTATCAAAATTGGGGATGGAAATTGCAAGCCACTCGGTAGCGCATTCGCATATCTTTTCTAAATTCCCAATAGGTATGGGAGATGAAAAATACCCTGATTACCGCCCTTTTGTAAAAAATCGTGATGAGGCTCTTAATGGAACTGTTTTAGGTGAGTTGCGCGTAAGTAAATTTTTGCTTGATTCGTTGGTAAAAAACACCAACGTAATTTCTTTCCGCCCCGGGCACCTTTCTTATCCGTTTTCATTGCCGCAAACCATGCAGGCCATTGGATATAAATACAGTTCGAGTGTTACAGCTAATAATGTACTTACTCATTTACCCTATCAGTTACAATATAATAGGGAAAATGATGATGAGTTAGATGTATTTGAATTTCCGGTTACTATAGAAGATGAGGAAAAACCTCGCATGGATTTGCGTCTAACTAAAAGCATAGAACTGTCAACTAAACTAAGCACTTACGGAGGGTTGATGAATGTGCTAATACATACCGACACGCTCGGCTATAAATATACTTTTGAAACACAACTGATAGACAAACTTAAAGACAGAGCATTTTTTTCGAGCCTTAAAAATTTTGGTAACTGGTGGGTGGCGCGTAACGGTATTACGTTTTCGGTCGAAAAAACAAAACAAGGGTATATACTTTATGTAAATACAAAAACTCCGATTTCAGAAATCGGGTTTACCATTCCGCAAAAATGGATGTATGTTGGCAGTGATAAAAATGTAGTGCAGCAAGGAGAAAAGATATTAATACACTCATTAACTGATTCGTTAACTATTGAATTTACTGTAAATCCGTGAACCGCTTATTAATTATATTATATACCAATTTACTTTCTTCTATTGATTTAGAGCGGGTTTTACTAATTACTATTTTCTGTTTTCTGGTTGTATCCTTAATACTGTTTACTGCCATTATGGTTTACCGCACCATTAAAATTGCGGATACCAGATATATGACAGAGCTTAAAGGTGAGTATGATGATATGTTTATGAGTGCTGCATTTTCTGCTGATGCTGAAGAGTTAAACACTAATATTGAAAAAATAAAACAACTTAATAAAAAATACCTGCAAAAAAAAAGGCACGTCCACATTGTTACCGATGAGTTGCTTTTTTTATACCATTCTTTTTCAGGCGAATCGAAAACTAATTTATGGGAGCTGTATATGAAATCGGGCTTTTTAGAGTACTCTGAAAAGAAAGTAAAAAGCCTACAATGGGACATATCGGCGCAGGGAGTTAGAGAGGTTGCTGAAATGAGAGATGAGCGAATTTTACCAACCTTAAAAAAACTAAGCAATAGCAGCAATAAACTGGTGCAGGAAAATGTGCAATTATCGCTTGTAAAAATAAACGGTTTTAGGGGGCTTGATTTTTTGAGTACTGTTGAAACACCCATTTCTGACTGGCAGCAAATAAATTTAATAGAAGTTTTAAAAGAGTATACCAATACGCCTATACCGGATTTTACCATATGGCTAAGTTCTACCGAAAAAACAGTTATACTATTTGCCGTACGCCTTATACACCAGTTTAAACAAATTGACAGAAGCAATAAGTTGATTCCTTTTTTAGATTATGGCGATGTGAAAATTAAAACTGAGGTCATAAGAACCTTAGTTGGTTTTAATAAATCAGAAATTTTGGATACCCTTATTAAAAAATATGAGCAGGAATCATTTATAATAAAACTTGAAATTATAAAGGCATATTCTTTTTTATCTCAATCAGATGATGTTGCTATACTTGCCAAATGGATTATAAATACAACAGATTTAGAGATACAAAAAAACTGTGTAGAAGCGGTTATAAACCTGTATGCCTTAGATAAATTAAAAGAGTTATGCGCTACAAATGATGTATTAAAAAATAAAGTAGAATTGCTATTAGATAAAGGATTAAGCTAAATGAAAGACG
>DATFTU010000044.1:0-7433 GCA_035261565.1 Bacteroidia bacterium | reverse complement strand
TGAGTTTTTGTGGCAAGAAGGGCATACAGCTCATGCTACCGCCCAAGAAGCTGTTGAAGAAACCGAACGCATGCTAAATGTATATGCCGATTTTGTAGAAAACTTTATGGCTGTACCGGTAGTAAAAGGCGTAAAAACACCTAACGAACGCTTTGCCGGTGCACTTGATACCTATTGTATTGAGGCCATGCTGCAAGACGGTAAAGCACTGCAGGCAGGTACATCACACTTTTTGGGTCAAAATTTTGCTAAAGCATTCGATGTAAAATTTACTAATAAAGAAGGTGTGTTAGATTATGTTTGGGCAACTTCATGGGGTGTATCAACCCGTTTAATGGGAGCGCTTATTATGTCGCACAGCGATGATAACGGGCTTGTAATTCCGCCAAAATTGGCCCCCACACAAGTAGTAATTGTGCCTATTTATAAAGGTGAAGAAGGCTTGGCTAAATTAAATGACACGGTTGCGCACATTAAACAAAAGCTGGAAGCCAAAGGCATTTCGGTTAAGTATGACAACAGGGATACACAACGCCCGGGTTGGAAATTTGCCGAATATGAAATGAAAGGCATTCCGGTGCGTATTGCTATTGGCGAACGCGATTTACAAAACGGAACTGTTGAAGTGGCTCGCCGCGATAACCTTACTAAAGAGGTTATGGCGATTGAAGGCATCGAGCATAATATCGAAAACTTGTTGAAGGATATACAAGATAATTTGTACAAAAAAGCCCTTGCCCGCAGAGAAGCAAGTACACAACAAGTTGATACGTATGATGAGTTTAAAAAAGCACTTTTAAAAGGTGGTTTTATTTCGGCACATTGGGATGGCACAGCAGAAACCGAGCAAAAAATAAAAGAAGAAACCAAAGCTACTATACGCTGCATTCCGCTAAACAATAAAAAAGAAGCCGGAACCTGTGTGTATAGTGGTAAACCATCCGAACAACGCGTTTTATTTGCAATTGCCTATTAGTTTTCATTTAATTTAAAAAACATGGCTGATAACCAAAGAGACCAGATTTTACAAATGCTTCGCGAAAAATCGGTCATGAAGCAGGATGTGTATAGAAATACACAAAACACATTTGATACTTTAAAAGATGTAGTAAAAAGCATTGCAGATGATTTAAAGACCGAAGTACAAAAAATAGACAAGCGTATTACGGTTGAATTCCGTTTTCCCAGCGACCATGAAATTGAATTTAAAGTTGCCGGCGATATGCTTGTTTTTTATATGCACAGCAACGTTTTTGAGTTTGATAAAACCCACCCTATGTTTAAAACGGGTTATGTAAAGCAAAATGAGCTAAACTCATACTGTGGTATAATATATGTTTACAATTTCTTAGCTGATAGTTTTAAATACAACCGTTTACAAGATTTGGGTTACCTTATATCTCGCTTGTTTGTAAACCGCGAAAACCGTTTTTTTTTAGAGGCTAAGCCACCTTTAGGTTATAAATACAGCAATTTTTCAGAAACTGAGATATCAACCGAAATATTAAAAGAAATTGTATATGATTTAATTGCCTATGCCATTAGCTTTGACCTTTATACCCCTCCGGCTGATAATGTGCGCGAAATATCGTTAAATGAGATAATTGAACGTGTACAAAGCGATAAATTGAAAACAGGTAAACGTTTGGGCTTTAAATCGCAAACTGAAGGGAATATTGGAGACGAAATTGCCTGGTAATTTTTTTTGCAGATATAAAAAAAAGATATAGATTTGCACTCCATTAAAAAATGGCCCGTTCGTCTAGGGGTTAGGACGCGTCCCTTTCACGGACGAAACACGAGTTCGATTCTCGTACGGGCTACAAACAAAAATCATAACTCCTTATAATTCAAAAGATTATAAGGTTTTTTGTTTTCAGGGGATACTACAGGGACATAAATTTCATCTCAAAGCAGTATTTAATGTGTAAAAGATGGTTTAAGTAATTTCAGAAAACTGGTTGCGTTAACCCTCAAATAACTCTTTAATATCTATTTCAGGAATATCAGCTAACTTGTATAGTATATGTGCTGCTAAGTTAGCTTTTCCTTGCTCAATTCTGATTAACTGCCTTTTGCTAATTTCAGTTGCTATTTCCATTCTGGCTATGAATGGTATGAAATGATTGACTATCCTGAATACAGGATTATTATTCACTCTCTTATTTTTTTTCATTTAAAAGGTCATATAATTCAGCTAATATCTTTAAATCTTCTAATAATTTGTTCGGTATTTGTATTACAAGGACAACAATTGAAAGTCTGATAAGCCATAAGTTTATCAGACTTTTTTATTCGTTTATATCTTGGTAAGTGAGATGAAAATTAAATTTATCTACTTTATTATTACCAATAGTTAATATAAACTGATTAATAACAAATTCGTATTCTTTATTAATGGCAATGGTTTTAAAACCTGCAAATTCTTTTCCCATAAAGTCTGCAACATATAATTTTTCTTTATCGGATATATCAATAATAATTTCTGCTGCATGGTTAAAACCTTCGGTAAAAACAAGGTTCATTATTTTAATACGTAAATAATAGGGCTCTTCTATTATTGTGGCCGTTAGTTTATCAGGCAAGCCTGTAATTCCTTTATTAAATTGTATTTGTTTTATTGGTTTTTGACCATCGGGTTTTTTGGCCGTTTTTTTAATTAAAGAATGATTATGACTATGCATGAGTTTTATTTTTTAATTATCACCTAAACTATAGTAGTTGTTTTCTTCATCCTCACTGCCAATATTTTCTTGTTCATCATCTAATTCTGAACCAGGCACATCTAAATCATCGCCGGATTTATCACTGCGAAAATCCTTTTCATTAAGCTCGCCATGTATATCATTTACTAGTTTGGGTTTTGAAATATCTTCAGGATCTATACTTTCCTCTTCTATAAATTGTTGATATATGTCTTCGCCGTCAGGGTACATACGATACCCCGGAAAAGAAGTTGTGTTTTGGTTAACTGCTTTTATTTTATCCTTCTTTTTCATTTCCTTTTTTTTATTCTGCCGGAATAGCCGACGGAGATGGTGTTACTGTGGTGCCTTTTGCGATAGAATCTCTCGACGATTGAGGCGTGCTATCATTTACACCAATTGTTAGATTTTTGTTAGGGTTTTCTTTATTTGAATTACTGCAGGCCATAAAAGAAAGCATGCAACAAAAAAGACTATATCTGACAAATAATTTATTTGTTTTCATTACAGATTCAATTTTAAATAACATTTCTATAGAGGGTTCAATTATTATACCAGCTTAATATGTGGATTAGTGGTCTTGGTTGAAGATAAATTTCCTCTTTTGGAAGAGAACGAAACAGAATTTCCCATTAGAGTTTTCCTTGAAACCCGTACTTATAAATTCGGTTATTTTTTATGCTAAAAATTAACTTACGTTTTACAGTCAAAGACCTAAATTAATTTTATTGCCAGTCAAGATCAATCAAACATTTCTAAAACATATTTACTTACTTCTTTTCTACTGTTATTAAAAAATGATCACCCATTTTTCTGAATAATCTTAAGGAAGCAACGAGTTGTTCCAATTGTATAGTAAGCTTTAAAAAGCGAGGGTATTTTATGACTATTTTATATAAATAAGGCGGAGGGATTATAACTCCTAAAGCCTTTATTTCTTTAACTACAAAACCATTTCCAAAAGCTTTTGCAACATAAGTTGGAGTATAGTACCAACTGGTAAAGTTAATTCCCTCAACATTAGAAGGCGCTCCGGCTTTTTTTAAACGTCTAAAGGCTGTTTTAAAATTTCCTTTTAAAGCTAAACTAAGCTCCCAAAGGCATATGGGAGGCATAATGACTAAAGTAATACCTGCACCCGGGTTTAGTAAAGGTTTTAACTGTTGTATTACCTGGTGGAGGTTTTGAGTACAATTTAACCCGCCGAAATTGGAAAACACATAATCAAACTTAGCCGGTTGTAACGCTTGTATATTAGTAAAAGAGCATTGTTTGGTATTAATTTTATCTTCGATAGAAAGTGTTTTTATTTTTTTATTTACCTGAGCAAGCATGCCGGGTGCAATATCGGTTGCAGTAACTCTATAACCTTGCTGCGCAAAAAAAACTGAATCGATGCCGGTTCCGCAATTAAGTTCTAAAATATGGGCATCTTTTTTTATGTGAGATAAAACCGATATTCTCGTTACACCTCGCATCCATTGCAAAATGGGGTTATTTGTATCTTCTTCATCAAACACCCTTGCTTGCTTTGAAAAAGCCTCGCTTACATTTTTCTCTTGTACATTGGGTATGCTCATAAACTTTTTGCAACCTCGGGTTCTAATTGTTTAAGCTTACGTTTTTCGATATAAGCACTTGCAAAATAAAATGGAAACCCGAAAAGGCGTTTCATGCTCTTGTTATTTTGTTCTTTAAAAGAAAACAATTTTTTAAATGTTTTTAATGATTGGTTGCCCCTATATATTTTATGTACATAACGATGGAGCTGCTTATAAAACTCTTTGCTATAAGTGTTTTCAAACATTAAGTCGAGGTCGTCACTATCACTCCAGTTTTTTTTGCCGGTTAATTCTTGTTTTACTCGCTCATAAAAAACAGTTCCCGGCAACGGATATGATACCGAAATGCCAATTTCCTCAGGCATTACATCATTTACCATTTGTATAGTTAGTTTAATATCTCCAATCGTTTCGCCCAAATAGCCAAACTGTAAAAATAAAGCCGGTTTTATGCCATGCTTTTTTAATAAATGGGTGGCAGTATATATTTGTTCAACTGTGATGCCTTTATCCATAGCATCCAATATTTTCTGCGACCCACTTTCGGCACCCATCCATACCTCATTACAGCCTGAACGGGCTAAATGAGCTATGTTATCTTCTTCTAATAACAAATCTGCACGCGATTGTATTTTATAATTAAATTTTAGTTTTCGCTCTTCTACCAAATCGGCAAAACGTTTTAACCAACCGGGTTTTAAGCCAAAAATATCATCGGCAAACCAAATGTGTTTAAAATTTGTTTTGCTTTGTAAGTCTTCAATTAAATTCACTACATATTCGGGTGAATGTATATTATATCTGTTACCATAAATGGGTTTGGCGCACCAATTGCATTTATACGGGCAGCCCCGGGTAGTAACAAAGTTTATAGAAAAATAACTGTGTTTGTTGAGCCAGGTTTTTTTGTATGGATTTAGGTCAATTAAGTCCCAGGCGGGATGGGGTAATTCATCAAGTTCTTTAAGTACTTGTCGTTTTGGTGTTTTGCAAACTAAATGGTTATTTTTATAAATAAGTCCACTTACATTTTCAAAGTCTGTGTCTTTATTCTTTAGTTTGTTTACTAGTTCAAGTAAAGTATGTTCACCTTCGCCGGCAATAATAAAGTCGGCTCCTTTGATAAGGTATTCCTCATAATTATCCGTAGCATCTGAGCTCGAAACAATAATAGTGCATCCCTGTTTTTTTGCAATTTTTTGCATTTCAAAAGTTGCTTCTCTCATATTGGTAAGGCACATTTTACTCAGGTAATTAAAACCATCATCATATACTATAAAAATAGCCGGTTTTATTTTTTTTATAGTATCTAAAATATCCTGTCCTGAATCGCAAAACTGAACGTCGAATACGTTCACTTCATAATTGTTTTGCCTAAGGTAAGAAGCTGCATACAGAGTAGCTAAGGGTGCATAAGGTGTTTGCGCCTGAAATTGTTTAGGATCTAATTTTGAAAAATAGGAGTGTGTAAAAAGTATGTTCATTTTAAAGTTAAGCTACATCTGCCAGCTTATTTCTCATATTAGCTAAAACTGCTTGTATTTTTTCTTCCTGGGCTTTAAGTACTTTTTGCTGGTAACCGCGTGGGTGGTGTTTAGATACTGTTTTTCGGGTACGCAAGTTTAAATTAAAATCCTCTTCATTAAAGGCCGGGAATTTTCTTTTCCACTGCTTCAACGTTAGTTTAAAGAAAAAATTATCGGCCCATTCACCTAAGTTTCCTTCTAAAATAAATTCAACAAAATGTTTTAGCAAGTTTTTACTTTTTGTTTTACAGTGAGTGTCATCTTTTAAAGGCACGTTGGGTAAAAAATCTTTTACCCATGTATTAGCTTGCATAAATTTTTTGTATACATTGTAATTTACAACCGGCAACAAATAACTTATTTCGGTGGCCGTAAATCTATTTTTATCGGGGATAGAGAGGTTATTAGTATCAACAAAATAATTGGTGCAAAAATACTTATGGGAGTTAAGTAAAAATATTTTTTTAAACAAAATTAAAAAACTACGGCATACCCATAAGCGCGAAGGTTTTGTAATGATAAAAAAGTCTACATCTCCATCTTTATCTAATACTCCTTTTGATAAAGAACCTGATATGCAAACCCCTTCTACAAAAGGGAAAGCACCTATTAGCTTGCTAAAGAAAAAGGCTTTGTTCATTGTTTTTTTTGCAAGTGCTTCTTTTTTCAACCGCTCTTCAACTACGGTTTTTGTTTTCGAAAGCAAAAAATAATGCCCGTCGGCACATTTAATAAGTTGTTTTTCTAATAACTCGTTCAAATCGGTTACTAAATTTTGAGCTTTACATATAATAACCCCACTGTTTTTTTTTATTTCGTCTAACGTAAGAGGGTGGTTAAAAGCATCGTAATAGCAAATTACTTGCAGTATAGCCATTTGCTGTTTTGGAATATGAAAGTCGAAATTTTTCAAAGCTAATTTTCTACTGTTAATTTAAGGATATAATTGCACCTGTACACACAAATTTTATAAATGGTTATTAATGAGGCTTTATGGCTGAATTTTCGGCTTAGATGTTAAAATTTTACCCATTAATGTTACGGTAACTTTAAGAAAATTTGTTTGCCCCTTAACCGCATGTACAAGCCCATTGCCCAATAACGACCAAACTAAAAAAAACCTATTAGTTATCCCGAACCGTTTATTATTGCTCATAAAGTAGTAAAGTGCAAGTACTCTTTTATAATATGATTGGGACGCAGGCAAGCGATTTGTGTTTATTTTATGATGATAAGCATGTATGTTGGTTAAAACATGTATAGCAGGAAATTGAGGGAAGTTTAGTGCAACGCCGTAATTATCGCCAAATCCATGGTTGTCTAACGATTCATCAAAGGGACTAATCTCAAGCCATTCTTTTTTAATAATACTGGCACCTAAACCGTAAAAAGCTGTCTTAAAAACTGGCTCTTTAAAATCTGTAATCAAAGGCCAGCCGGCTAATGTATATGTGTTTTTTCTTTTAGCGTAAAAATTACAAATACAGGCATAAATCCATTGGTTAAAAAAATTGGTCTTCATGTTTTTTAAATCGCACCAAACACTTTGTTGGAAAATAAATCTCCAACATAATTGAGAAACCGATTTTATAGGATATACATAACCCCATTTGTTTTGCTCATTTTTTTCCAGAATCAAA
>DATFTU010000043.1:0-3041 GCA_035261565.1 Bacteroidia bacterium | reverse complement strand
TTATAAAAACAAAACATCAAAAGGAATTAGTCAAATGGCTTTTTCACTTACGGGTGATATTGGTTTTGAAAAAGGTGATGGCGTAACCGGTTTTGCAAAAAATTCTGTTTTAGGCCCTCAGCAGTTTTTTATAAGTGCGATGTTCTATAATCGCGTATGGTTTTATAAAAATAAATTTGCGTGGACATTGGGAGGAGGGTATATGAATAATCCGGGCCGTTATTTGGTACTTGCTCCTACAGGTGATGCAAGTCCTTTTCCAAATCAATACAATCCTACACAACCTGCAGGCACACATCCTTTTACCGAAAACCCCGGCGACCAATTTATAGGTTGGGATTGTTCAACTAATTTAAGTTGGATGCCTAACCAACATCTTGAAGTCCGTTTGGAATATGTACACAGGCATGCAAGTGTGGGGTATTTTGCAGGTCATGGAGGTGTTACATCGCCAAGTGGTTACACTTATACCCCATTACCAACTGGGTGGTCACCTGATTTAGTGAATGCAGAAGACCGTGTTATCTTTGCTGTTTTATTTAGGTTGTAGGTCTTACCATAAAAAAATATTATTATTGGGTTTTGATAAATATTTTGAAAACTGAAATAAATGGAAAATTCTATTAACCATATTTCTGATACTGCTCTCTGGATTGCAGCTTACAGAGCAAAAGAGACCAAAAGCAGCCATCCTGTAATTAATGATCATTTAGCTGAAAAACTGGCTGGAGAAAAAGGGCTTGAGATGGTTGCAACTACTCCTCATACCGAATCAATGGCTTTTGCCATGGTCGTAAGGACCTGCGCTATTGACCGTCTTGTAGAAATAGCTATTTCTAAAGGTATTGATACTGTTATTAACTTGGGTGCAGGGCTTGATACCAGACCATACAGGATGAATTTACCTTCTGACCTGACATGGATTGAAGTTGATTTTAAAAATATCATTGATTACAAAAATGAAATTTTAAAGGCTGAAAATCCATGCTGCCACCTGGAAAGAATTTCTTTAGATCTTTCTCAGGATATTGATAGAAAAGACCTCTTTAAACAACTTGGAAATAAAACAAAAAGTGCACTGATTATTACAGAAGGAGTAATTGGCTACTTAACCAACGAACAGGCCACCAAACTTTCAGAAGATTTGTTTAGTATTCCCACATTACATTACTGGGTCCAAGATTATAGCAGGGGTAAGTTAAGAAAAAACCGTGGAACCAAAGATTTACAAAAAAAATTACAGAACGTTCGTTTACAGTTTGAGGTTGAAGAACCATTAAGCTTTTTTAGCTGCCAGGGTTGGAAGGTAAGCGAAAATCTCCTCATTCTTGATGAAGCTGATAGAATTGGTAAAAAATTACCGCTTTTTTTTCCGTGGAATCTGCTATTGGTTATTTTCCCAAAATTAATCAGGAAAATTGGCAACAAAACGTATGGTTATGTAATGTATTGCAAACCATGATTAAAGAATAGCACCAGAACAATAGAAGGGGAGTTATCCTTCAGAATTTTAAGCCACTGGAAAATCATCTAAAAAGTTCGATATTTGCAGCCCACGGCGTACAAAAAAAATTGCTTCGCTTTAGTCGAGGCTGTTTTATTTGGTTAAAAAAGGCCTTGACTAAATAGTTAACTTCATTTAGGTAATCTGTAAAGCCTTAAAAGATTAGTATATTTGATACAAGCATTTATTTAACAAATTGTGTGCAATGCAAAATAAAAAAATTGATATACAGGGGCACAGAGGAGCAAGAGGGTTATTTCCTGAAAATACGGTAACAGCTTTTATTGAGGCTGTTAAAATGGGGGTTGATACACTTGAAATGGACGTTGTTATATCTAAAGATTTGCAAGTGGTAGTTTCGCACGAGGCGTGGATGAACAAAGCTTTTTGTGTTAAACCAAATGGCGAAGAAATAGAGGCAAACTCAAAAGAAAAATATAACTTATATAAAATGCCATACACCGAAATTATTAGGTATAACTGTGGCATAAAAGGCAATAAAAAATTTCCGTTACAAAAAAAAATATCAGAACATAAACCTTTATTAACTGAAGTAATTGAAAAAGTTGAAGCGTTTGTTGCCGGTAGTAAATTGCCCGCAATAAAGTATAATATTGAAATAAAAAGCGAAGAAGGGCAGGATAATGTATTTAACCCCGAACCTAAAGCATTTGTAGAACTTGTGTATACCGAAATTGAAAAATATAAAATTTTGGATAGAATCATTCTTCAATCATTTGATGTTAGAATTTTACAGGAATTAAAAAAGAGAAATTCTACTCCACAAATGGCTTTATTAGTTGAAAACATAAATGGTTTAGAGGCTAATTTAAAAAAACTTGGTTTTATTCCTGATATATATAGTCCTTATTTTCATTTGATAAATGATACACTTGTTCAAAAGGTGCATGAACATAATATGCGGCTTATTCCCTGGACAATTAATGAAACCTCAGATATAAAAAAAATGATAGCGCTGGGCGTTGATGGTATTATAAGCGATTATCCTGATAGAGTGATTGAAATAACAAAAAATTAGCGTCGTTGAATTCTTTCTCTGCAAAAAACAGAAGCGCCATTATAGAGCAAATGAGTAATTCTTCATTTGATGTTTTAGTAATTGGCGGAGGAATTACCGGGGCAGGTATTGCTTTAGATGCAACTGCCCGAGGCTTAAAAGTTGCTTTAATAGAAATGCAGGATTTTGCCTCAGGCACATCGGGGCGTTCTACCAAGCTTATTCATGGTGGTTTAAGGTATTTAAAACAACTGGAGTTTAAATTAGTTGCCGAAGTGGGGAAGGAGAGAGAAATTATACATAATATTGCCCCACACCTAACTAAGCCCGAACATATGCTTTTGCCTATTGTTAAAGGTGGCTCTTTAGGTAAATTTTCTGCACGTATTGCCATGTGGTTTTATGAGTGGTTGGCGGGGGTAAAAAAAAGTGAGTTACACAAAGTGTTAACTGCAAACGAAACAATTGTAGCCGAGCCTTTAATTAAAAAGGATAATTTATTGGGCGGTATTCTTTTTT
>DATFTU010000042.1:0-2375 GCA_035261565.1 Bacteroidia bacterium | reverse complement strand
AAGGTGTTTGTTTGACAGTTTTTTACCCAGCTTACTGAGCTTTGGTTTAGTTTTTCCTGCAAGGCAATAAAATATTTTAAGGCGTCGCTGTTGGTTACAAACTCTAATGTATCCGTTCGGGTAAGGTAATTATTGGGCAGGGTTACAAATACTTTATTGTTATCGGCCAGCATTAAATATTCGTAATGGTAAAAAATGGTTCGTGGTATTCTGAAATCGGTATTTTTAATAGGTGTTTGACTATTAATATAAACCGGCAGTTTACTTTTTGGAAGTTGAGTAACGGCTGTATTATATTGTCCGGTAATAAAAAAATTATCGGCCTCTTTGGGATTAATTAATATTAAACGCCTTAATGCTTCATTTAAATAAAATAAATAAAACTCATCGGTAGGGTAAAAAAGCAGTTGCTTATAGCAAAGCTCAATACAATCTTCGTAATCCATTTGTTGCAAAAGCAAATTAATACATTCATCAACCGCCTGCATTTTTACTTTGTTAAACATGTTTTCATCCACCTGAAAATATTTTGTATTAACGGTGTCGCTTGCATTGGCAGCTTTTTGTGCATACTCTACTCTTTCTTTGCTTGGCGGGTGGGTACGAAAATAAAAACCGGGGCGGCGTTTATAATCTTTATCCTTTACCGCATTATCTTCAATTAATTTAAACCGGCGCTCCATATCAACCGCAGCCAATAAATTATAACCGGCTTGCTTAGCAAGTTCTATGCCTGTTTTATCAGCCTCGCGCTCCATATCTCTGCGGGCATCATACATATTTGATATAGACATTAAGCTAAATATACCTCCACCATAGCCAGCAAACGTGTTACCTATTTTTATTTTTTTTTCGGTTTTTATATAATCTTTAAATCCTTTATACGCATCTAAATGTATATAATGCCCATACTCGTGTCCAAGCACCGAAGCAATTTCTGCCTCATTAAGCGCATTAGCTAAAAAACCCACTGTTATATAAGCTTGCCCCGAGCCTGTCATAAAAGCATTAATATTGGTTGAACGGATAATTTTCATGTTTACCGAATCGGGGTTTGCACCGGGTATAATGGTTTTAAAAAGTTTGTTTATGTAAGTTTGCGCATAATCCCAATTGGTATAATTTTCTCCGTCCTCAAAATTGCTGCGCAAATCGGCAATCTCCCATTTTATAAATTTGTTGCAATCCTCAACACGCTCAAAAAGCGTATCGTATTTTTTATGAAGCTGCTGCTTATATAAATCATAATTGGGCTGGCTTTTTTTCTCATCGGCATCAACAGGTAAAAAACCATGCTGGTAATTAGTTTGCGAAAAAATTAAACGAAAAGAAAGAGTAAAAAGAAAGGTAAACCAATAAACTTTTTTCATACAATTAAAATTAGAAGCAGTAAGATAAAAACTTACTTACCCTCACGCTCATCAACAATTTGGTCGGGCTTAAAGCCTTTGGTATCAACAACAAAAATGTTATCGCCTAATGGCGCATTGGGGGTAAAGGTTTTTATTTCATAGGTTTGCGTGCCGCCATCTTTCATCAGCATTTTAATTTCGCCCACTTGCTTTTTTATTTTATCTACATACAATTTAATGGTATGAAATTTTTTCTTTTCGGGTTTTATAGTTGGGTACAAATTAATTACATGATAAGTGTTTGCGCCCACTTTTTCTTCTTTTTCGTATTTGTATTTATACCCGGTTTCGTACATGGTAAAAATGTTGGTGGGGTTTAAGCCATCTTCGCTATTGGGTTCAAAGTTTTTAATGGTAACCTCTTGCGCATCTTTATTATAAGTCCAAACAGTTTTGCCATCGCAGGTAATAGTGTTGCCGGGTATTTCTAACTTAAATTTATTACCCTTAACCTGTATTTTACCGGTTTGTTTATCGGTTTGTTTCTTTTCTTTGTTTAAAAGCACTAACTCATACTCGGCTGTAATAGTTTTGTATGATTTGGTTGTTTTGCTTAACTCATCTAAAATGCTTTTTGCCTTTGGGTCTTGCTCGCCGGCAGGAGCCTGTGCAAAAATAAAAGATGATATTAAAAGTAAAAGCGAAAGTATGGTTGTTTGTTTTTTCATATTTTAAATTTTCTGATTGATACTAAACAAGTTTTATACCAAACAATTATACGGTTAATTTTTTATAACGTACACGTTTAGGTTCAACATTACCCAAACGTTTCTTTTTATTCTCTTCGTACTCGCTATAACCGCCTTCAAACCAATAGGCTGTGCTATCGCCTTCAAAAGCAAGAATGTGTGTACAAACGCGGTCTAAAAACCAACGGTCGTGGCTGATGATTACAGCGCAACCTGCAAAATCATTTAAACCTTCTTCTAAAGCTCGTAAGGTATTTACATCTAAATCGTTGGT
>DATFTU010000041.1:0-5747 GCA_035261565.1 Bacteroidia bacterium | reverse complement strand
AGCGATGCTAACGGGTGCGCATCAACGGCAACAGTTTCAATTAACCAGCCAAGTGCTTTACTTGCTTCATCAGCCGCAGGCACAATTTTATGTAACGGTGGTGTAACAACTTTAACTGTAACCGAAACAGGCGGAACATCTCCATACACAGGCGATGGCACAATGACTAACATTTCAGCAGGTACATATTCTTATACCGTAACCGATAACAATGGTTGTACATCAACTACAACTATTACAGTTAACCAGCCTAATGTTTTAATGGCTTCATCAACTTCAGGAATAATTGCTTGTAACGGTGGTGTAACAACCTTAACCGTAACCGAAACAGGTGGAACATCTCCATACACAGGCGATGGCGTTATGACTAACATTTCAGCAGGTACTTACTCTTATACTGTTACCGATAACAATGGTTGTACATCAACTACAACTGTAACAGTTACCGAGCCAACTGTTTTAATGGCATCATCAACTTCAGGTACCATTGCTTGTAATGGTGGTTCAACCAGTGTAACAGTTACTGAAACAGGTGGTACATCTCCTTTTACCGGCGATGGCGTTATGACTAACATTTCGGCAGGTACATACTCTTATACCGTAACCGATAACAATGGTTGTACGGCAACAACTACTATTACAATTAACCAACCGGCAGTAACAGTTCAGGCATCATCAACTGCGGGCACAATTTTATGCAACGGTGGTGTAACAACCGTTACCGTTACCGAAACAGGTGGTACATCTCCTTACACAGGCGATGGTGTTATGACAAACATTTCGGCAGGTACATACTCTTACACCGTTACGGATAACAATGGTTGCACGTCAACTACTACTATTACGGTAACCGAACCAAGTACATTAACAGTAAACATTGCAACTGCCAATGTAAGTTGTAATGGTGCTAACAATGGCTCGGCATCCGTAGGTGTAACGGGCGGTACGCCTGCTTATACATATACATGGACTCCGGGTGGTGCAAACACTGCAACTATTAATAATATAAATGCGGGTACTTACTCGTGCAACATTGCCGATAACAACGGCTGTGCTACAACAGCAACGCTTACCATAACACAACCAAATGCCATTGATGCATCGGTAACCAATGCAGGCGATGTTATTACGGCAACCAACGCAAGTGCTTCGTATCAGTGGGTTGATTGTAACAACAGCAATGCTCCTATATCAGGTGCTAATAGCCAATCGTACACAGCTACAGCAAATGGCAGTTACGCAGTAACGGTAATACAAGGTTCTTGTTCAAACACATCAACTTGTACCGTTATCAGTAACATTGGCATTGCAAAATATAATGCATTAAACAACATACAGGTTTATCCAAACCCAAGCAAAGGCGAGTTTACTATTGCAAACACAAATTATACCGACAACACAACGCTTACTATTTACAGTAGCATAGGGCAAGTGGTTTATACTACTAAACTAAGCCAGGCCGTTGAAACCATAAGCGCTAAGTTGGCACCGGGCATGTACACGTTACATGTACAAAATGCACAAGGCACAACAGTACAACACCTGGTAATTACCGATTAATTTTTTTCTTAAACCTTAACTATACAAAACGCCTCTTGATTTCTCAAGGGGCGTTTTTGTTTTTCCACCCCCTCAACATTTAAAACACAACATTCAGCATTCTTTATTACTTTAGTTAATTGTAGTAATTCGTTTTACTAATAGAGATTTGTAAAAATGCCAAAACGTAAAAACCTCAGGGGGCTGCCACATAACCTTACTAAAAGTTTTTTTGGTACCGAACGCTATTACGCATGCGGCTATATGGCCGATTGGCTGGCAAACGCTGCAAGGCAACTAAATATTACCGAAGCAACTCTCGATGTGCTAAACACAACAATTACACCGCCGCAACTTAATATCCATCCGCTTATAATTAATTTGGCCGAGCTTAAAACAATTGTTTATAAAGAATTAAAAGGCAATGGCTTTCCACCCGATTATATAACCGAAGCAAAAATCAAAGTTCAGTTTTTAAACCCTAAAACCCACAGCCAAACAATCTATTGTTTTCCCGTAGTTATTGATAAAGAAGGCCATATATACGAACCCGGACGAATAATAGAAGATGCTTTAGGAAAACCTTTTGATGCCTTCGATGAAAAAAATACCAACCCCATAAAAAGGCCACAGTCGTTTTTCGATAAATTAAAAACACTCATTAGGTAAATTAATAGATACAGAAAATGAAACAACCCGCGACTACAGCGATTAAAAAATTAATGCTTAAATTTTTACTTTCTTATTAAGCTTAATTAACGTTGGTTAATTGTGTGCGGCATCACTTTTGTGTACCTTTAGTATAGCGTATGAAAAGCACTTGGTACATATTTTCCCTAATTACCCTTACGTTTAATTTACAGGCGCAAAGCAGTAAGTTAGGTATTATGGGTAATTCTAGCGGGCGTGGCTTTTCCCCTTCTTATAATTATTCAGGTAATAGTAGTTCCGGAAGTTATAATGCTGCCAGCCGTATTTTGGCAAACAACGATATTCCCGATACTACAAAATACAGAAGGGCGTATGTATATTACACTAATAGCATCAATGGCCCTTCCGATTTTAGTAATGTAACCGGTACTATGCCCACCTTAGCCGATGCTTATTTCAGCCGCGCTTATTGTGCTTACAAGCTTGGTTGGTTTAATAAGGCCGTGCAAGATTATAATCAGGTAATACAATTGCGGCCCAATAATGCCGAAGCATATTACGGGCTTGCCATTACACAGCAGGCTATGGGTAAACCCGATTTGGCTATGGCTAATATTAATAAAGCCTGCCTGTTAAATTCAAAGCTGCCCGATATACAGTTTTATAAAGCTTGCTTAAGTTATGATAACGCCGATTATAAAAATACAATTCTGTATTGCGATACAGCCCTTATGTACAACACCAAATTTAAACAAGCTTATTTAAAAAGAGCCGATGCCCAAATCAATCTTAATAACTACGATGCTGCCCTTGCAGATTTAAATCGGGCCATTTCCATTTCTTGGGAAGACGCCGGCTTATATAACAAACGTGGTTTATTAAAACTTCAAATGCATAATTATGATGCGGCGGCTAAAGATTTTTCTAAAGCTGTTGAATTAAATAATAATTGCGTGGCATACAAACAAAACATACAACGGGCCTTAACGGCAAAAAAATAAACTATTTTTTCTCCTTCTCATTTAAAATCAAATCCAGGGCATTTTGTATTGCCTGCAAATAAATTTGTAAACGTTTAACTTCCTGCTGTAACAATATTTTATCGCAGGTTAACTCAATTTCAAGTTTTGTTTTTGGCAACTTGTTTTTCATTCGTAAGCAAATGTAAATATAATTCGCTATATATGGCGAGATAATTTTAATCCTTACAACGACTTTTGAGTATGTCAAAAGAAAAAGACGTACTGGTTAAATTAGCTGATGGTATTAATAAGCGTGCCAAAACAAAATTCAAATCAAATGTCGAATTTGCCAATGTATGCGATGTTAACGAAAGCACTATTCGCCGCATATTGCAGGGCAAACAAAACATTTCGGTAAAAGTGCTAAAACGTATCTGCGAAGCGCTTGATGTTAAAATGTCTGATCTGCTGAAAGAAACAGGCAACTAAAAACAAATAGTTTTAATATTCAAAATTTAGTAGATTTGGTAAAAACAAACCCAATGAAAACCACAGCCCAAGTGTACAACATTTATTTTGATGATGTTTTAGATGCCGTAATTATGGAGTGGAACGGCTATGCCACCACTGCCCAGTTTCGCGAAGGAACCGAGTTAATGCTAAACACCTTAATACAAAATAAATGCTCAAAAGTATTGGCTGATATTGAGGATATGACTTTAATAAGCGTTGAAGACCAGCAATGGCTGCAAACCAGTTTTGTACCACGCGCCATTAAATTTGGTTTTAAAGTTATAGCCATTGTAACCCCCACATCGTATTTTAATAAAGTGGCTGTTGAAAGCGTTTCTTATAAAATTGATAAAGAAAAACTAACCATTAACTTTTTCGATAGCTCAGAAAAAGCTACCGAATGGTTAAAACAAGTTTAAGCTTGTTTTTATTAGTACAATTACTAATAAATAAACTATTGTATTTAAAATTTCTTATTTAAGCTAAGTGTACAAAATAACACTGGGGCAGGTGTCCACACGGCAAAAGTCCAGTGGACTTTTGAGCGAGTCTGTGCGGCTGAACGAACCTAAGTTTTGCTGGGCAGTATAGGTGTGCTGCCTGTGCGCCAAACGGCAAAAGCCCGGTGGGCTTTTGAGCGAGCTTGTGTGATAGAACAGGTTGGCTTTCGTGGGGCCTTTTCTTTGCTTCGTTTCTTTGGGCAAGCAAAGAAATGAAGAAGAAAAAAATTCTTTTCATATTAATTTCTCATTTATCCAATAACACTCTTATAATTTTCCTATTTTTGGTATAGCAATACTATGAATAGTAAAGAGCTTGCATCAGCCGAACACAGTTACCGGGCAACCCTGCTACGGGTAAGCGATGCCGTAGTTGCTTTAGATACCAATTGGCATTATACTTTTTTAAACGATACCGCCCTTGCCAACCACCCCTTGGGGCGCGAAGAAACATTGGGCAAAACCATCTGGGAAATTCACCCCGATTTAATTGGCACCATCTTCGAAGAAAAATACCGCCACTCAATGGCAACAGGCACGGTAAACGAAGCCGAGAGTTATTACCCGCCCATGGATATTTGGTTTTCGGTTAAAATTTATCCCGATAAAGATGGGCTAACCATTATTTATAAAGATATTACCGCTGCAAAAAAAACCGAAGAGCAAATAAAAGCCAACCAACAACGCCTGCAATTAATTTACGATACGGTATCCGATCCTTTGTTTTTAATTGATGTGCTGTCTGATGATAAGTATTTACTTGTTTCAGTAAATCAGGCATTTTTTACGGCAACCGGTTTCACGCATCAACAAATAATAAACAAATACATTAACGATATACTTCCGCAATCATCGCGCCAAATGGTGCTTGGTAATTATAAGCAGGTTGTGCAAACAAAAAAAATGATGGAGTGGGAGGAGGTTGGCCAGTTTCCCACAGGCACTAAAATTGGTATTGTGTGCATGTCGCCTATATTAGATAAAGAAGGCAACTGCGTGCAACTGCTCGGTGTTATACACGATATTACCGAACGTAAAAAAGCCGAACTCTCTATTATAGAAATGAACAAGCAACTGCGTAACCTTTCGGCACACTTGCAAACCATCCGCGAAGAAGAGCGAACCAAAGTGGCCCGCGAAATTCACGACGACCTCGGGCAACAGCTTACCGGAATAAAATTTGTATTAACCGCCCTTAAAAATAAAAACAATAAAGAGTTTCAGTTAGCGCCCGTTGATGAAAGCGTGCGCGAAATGATTGATATGGTTGATGCCACCATCGTATCCGTGCGCCGCATCGCTAAAGATTTGCGCCCCGGCGTATTAGATGATTTAGGCCTTGAAGCCGCCATTGATTGGCAGGCGCGTGAGTTCGAAGAGCGTACCGGTATCAAAACCACCTTTACATCGGAGTTAAACAACCAAAATTTTTCTAAAGAAATTAATACCGCTGTTTTCCGCATTGCGCAAGAGTCGCTCACCAACATTACCCGCCATGCACAAGCTACTGCCGTGCATATAAAAATGGGTATAGAGGCAAATAGCATCATACTAAACATTACCGATAACGGTGTTGGCATCA
>DATFTU010000040.1:0-2307 GCA_035261565.1 Bacteroidia bacterium | reverse complement strand
GGTGATACTACAATGATTCCGTTAACCCGTTTAGCATCTTATAAAGGTGTTCCGGTTTCTCAATTTATTGCAGCCGATGCGTTGAAAAAAGTGGCCGCCGACACTATGGTGGGAGGCGCAACCTTAACTGCCATGTTAGGTACATCTGCCTGGTATGCACCAGGTGCGGCAGTTGCCTCATTAGTTGACAGCATTTTAAACGACCAAAAAATGTTATTTCCTTGCTGCGTAGCTTTAGATGGCGAGTACGGACAAAAAGATATTTGCTTAGGCGTGCCGGTTATTATTGGCAAAAACGGTTGGGAAAAAATTGTGGATGTTAACCTTAACGACGAAGAAAAAGCAGCCTTTGCAAAAAGCGCTGATGCCGTTAGAAGCATGAACAATGTATTAAGCGCAACGGTTTAATAATATACTTGATTAAAAGCGAAAGGAGTACCGCTTGGTACTCCTTTTTTTATGCGTTTTTATTGAGGCTTGCCTTTGCCTGTATTAATCAGATCTTGAAGGCCAATTTTTAAATGCTCTGTCCAGCCTGCTTTGCAATCTTTATAACATTCCATACCCGGAAACAAACCTGCGTGTATAAAATCAATTTTGGTAAAGGTTTTGCCCGCGTTAATTTCAAACACAACTTTGGTTCCGTTCCATTCTTTTTTCTCATCAATCCATTCCAGGTTGCAATCGGTAATTTTCCAAACCACTTTTTCATCGGGTACCCATTCGCTTATTTGAAATTTAACCCAAGTGGTTCCAAAGTGAACGGAAAATTTATCTTTCAACTTTTTTGCCTTGCCCCTAAAATCTTTAGCCCACCAAAGGTCAACTTGGCTAATTTTTTCCATTACTTCTATAGCAGAGGCTTTTACTTTAAATGCTTTATGAAAACTCTTTTTTTCCATACTTGTAATTATTTAAACCAATTAAGTTGCCCTTGGCCATTGGTAATTAAACTATGTAAACTTTTTTGTACAAAGCCAGTCCATGCCCACTCGCAGGCTTTATAACAATCGCATGTTGGCACTAAACCTTGTTGTGTAAAAACCAATTGCGTTTTATTTCCTTGTTTAGAAATATCAAAATGTATTTTATTACCCACCCCACTCGCTTTGATTTTTGGCGTTTTTAAAATAATTTTCTTCAACCAGCCACACTACTTTTTCGTTAGGTATCATTTCTATAACTTTTATTTTGCAACGGTGGTTATCGCCAAAGTGGTAATTCCATTCAGCCTGTAGTTTGTCGGTTATACCATTAATTCCTTCGCTCCACCATGCACGGGGGTTGTTAATGGCTTTGTAAACCGTTTCGGGAGATTGCTCTACGGTTATTGTAGTTTTAAAATCTTTGCTTTCCATTTTTACTTTTATTGTTTTATAACATGGTATCTTTCCAATCTCTAATAGTGTATGACTTTACAATGCCTTCGGGCAAAAAAGGATCTTCTTTTATAAATTCTTCTGCCGCTTGGCGGGTTTTAAAAATGGCCATATTGCCACCATCGCCCAAAGGGCCAATGCCAATTACATCGCCTTTTGCAACATATTTATCTACAACCACTTTGTGGCGTGGGTAAACACTCATAATGGTTTCCATAGTGGCACCTGCCGATTCGCCAATAATTACTGCTTTCATTTTTTCTTTGGTTTATTATTTAAAAGGGTTTCCAGTTTCTTAAGTTTACTTGCCCAAAATTTATCGAAGTAATCAATAAATTCCTGCACCTCATCAAAGCCATCCTGCTTTAAGGTACAATGCCGTTCGCGGCCAATATCTTTAATAGATATAAAGCCCGCGTTGTACATAATTTTAATATGTTTTGAAACAGCCGGGCGGCTCATATCAAAGTTATCCGCTAAAGCATTTATTGTCATGCTGTCTTTTGAAAGCATGGTTAGCATTTGCCTGCGGCTTGGGTCGGCAATAACCTGAAAGGCATCTAATGTTTGTGTTTGCATGATACTATTGTTTTAGTTATATCCACCAATTTTTTTAATGTTTTGCAGCCAGCCATTATCCATAATAGCAAAAACCGAATCGTTTATACTTGTAAAACCATCATGTTGCAATGTAAGCTCGGTGCCATTATCTTTTTCAGAAAGTGTGATAGTTACTACAGAATCTAATGTAATTTCACCTTTGCCGGGGCCGCCTTTCCATGAATATGAGATTTTTTTAAACGGAATTATTTCCAGCACTTTGCAATACACAAAACCATCAAAGCCGTAGGCAGGCATAGGCGAATGCCTGAACTGAAACTCGTGCCCTACAATGGGTTTAAAATCGTTTTGCATAAGCCATTGTGCC
>DATFTU010000039.1:0-3605 GCA_035261565.1 Bacteroidia bacterium | reverse complement strand
GCTAATAACCAAACCACTTAAGGATGAAGTTGTATCGCCACCCACCAAATCAACTTTATAATTATCGCAAGCCATTAACATGCCACTGTAAAGCTCTTCTAAAGCCTCGGTAGAAAAACGGTTAGATACCGCAATGCTAACCGTAACTTGTTTTGCCACACCATTCATAGCGCAAATATCAGATACGTTTACCGCAATAGCTTTGTAGCCTAAGTGTTTTAAGGGCACATAGGTTAAATCAAAATGTACACCTTCAACCAACATGTCGGTTGACAGTAAAGTTACTTTGCCGTTTTGTTCAATAACAGCCGCATCATCGCCCACGCCTTTAAGCGAGCTTGGGTTTTGTAAAGCTATGTTTGCGGTAAGGTGTTTTATTAATCCAAATTCGCCAAGCTGCGATAGTTCCGTTCTTCCAGTGTTTTCAAACATACGTTTAGTTTATTTTTATGCAAACATTTTTTGGTTCTGTAAAAAAGTCGAAGGCCTCAAAGCCGCCTTCTCTGCCCACACCCGATGATTTTACACCACCAAACGGCGTGCGTAAATCGCGCAGCAGCCAGCAGTTAATCCACACAATGCCTGCATGAATGTTTTGTGCCACGCGGTGTGCCCGGGTTAAATCCTGCGTCCACACGGTTGAGGCAAGCCCATATATAGTTGAGTTAGCCCACATCAACACTTCCTCCTCTTTATCAAAAGGCATAATGGTTACCACAGGGCCAAAAATTTCTTCCTGGTTAGTACGGCAATTATACGGCAAGCCTTCAATAATAGTTGGTTCAATATAATAACCCTCGCTAAACTCTCCGCCAACCGTAGCGCGTTTACCACCACATAGTACAGTACCGCCCTCTTGCTTGGCGAGGTCAACATAACTCAACACTTTTTCCATGTGTGGTTGCGATACCACGGCACCAATTCTTGTTTTCTCTTCAAGCGGTGCGCCCACCGTTAATTTTTTGGTTTGCTCAACAAAATCTTTTTTAAACTTTTCGTAAATACTTCTCTCTACAAAAATGCGCGAGCCGCATAAACAAATTTGCCCCTGGTTTGAGAAAGAAGAGTGTAATGTAGTTGCCATCATTTTATCGTAATCGCAATCGGCAAAAATCAGGTTCGGATTTTTTCCACCCAACTCAAGCGATAATTTTTTAAACATGGGTGCTGCAATGCTTGCAATATGCGCACCTGTTTTAGTACCGCCTGTAAATGATATAAGTGGAATATTTTTATGCGATACAATGGCGTTACCAACCTTGCCACCTAAACCATGCACAATATTTAAAACACCTTTTGGCAAGCCAGCCTCAATACAAAGTTCAGATAACAAATAAGCGGTCATAGG
The DNA here is from genome assembly GCA_035261565.1 of Bacteroidia bacterium. Lineage (GTDB taxonomy): Bacteria > Bacteroidota > Bacteroidia > B-17B0 > Aurantibacillaceae > PALSA-968. The sequence continues at coordinate 2,257 of DATFTU010000039.1, read as the reverse complement.
AGTAACCTCGCTGGGTTTAGCCACCACAGTGCAACCTGCGGCAATAGCCGGAGCAATTTTCCAGGTAAATAAATACAAAGGCAAATTCCATGGCGATATACAACCTGCCACACCAACCGGCTGGCGAAGCGTATAATTTATAGCAGTATCTTCCATGCTATGCGTGTGTGCAGCATAGTGTAAAATGCCTGTGCCATAAAAATGAAAGTTGGCTGCGGCTCTTGGTATATCAACTGTTTTAGCAAGCTTTAAAGGTTTGCCATTATCAATGCTTTCGGCAAGTGCCAGCTTATCTAAATTTTTTTCTATTAAATCTGCAATTTTTAAAAGATATTTTGAGCGTACATCTTTAGGTGTTACACTCCATGCAGGGAACGCCGCGTTAGCTGCTGCAATGGCCAGTTCAACATCCTGCTCATCACTATCGGGAATGTACGAATACACTTTACCACGAGATGGGTCTATGTTATCTAAATATTTTTTCGAAACTGGTTCAACTAATTCACCGTTTATATAGTTTTTTATATGCTGCATTTTACGTTGTAATTTTTTAGCGAAATTAATCGGCGGAAGGAACTTGTATGGTAAGGGTGTATTTTTTTGGCGGCAGGCATGATGTGTTGTTGCAGGCCATACACTCTACATTACCCATAATGGTAAACGCTTTTTTATTGCTGCGTTTTATTTTTTGTTTAAAAACAACCTCGTTGCTAAACATTAAAACATCGGTAGTAAAAACATCTGAATATGCTTTTTCGGGTGTTGGTTCTGTTACGGTTTCAACCAAATCAAAATCGGGTGTCCTTTCAAATGCAAAAACGGTTGGCAAAGGCCCATCACCACTTTGTGTTTGCGAATATATATGCCACTCAATACCAATGCTGGCTTTTATAATAAGTTCTCCGTTGTTTTCGTCAATAGCATTGTATGAACAACTCCATTTAACGGGCTGAGGTGCTTGTGCCGTAATTTTTCCGAAAAAAACAAAAGAAAATAAGAGAGCAATAAAATACTTTTGCCGCATGTTAAAACTTAATGTTAGTAACGCGGTTAATGGGTATTACAATACCCTGTTTTAAAATAACACGTTTATCTGTTAAGCCCCACACGGTAGTATCAACCACCTTAGGTGATGTATCGTCTTCAAAATAAATTTTAATTTTATGGTGCTCCAGGTTCCCTAAAGATAAACATCGTTGTAAATCTGCCGCACGCTGTTTAATCTCTTCTTTATCAGTTAGCACTTCAATGTCCGGAAAATTTAATCCGGCAACAGCTTCCTTATCAATAATCTGATGTTTAGTTTGTGTATTCATAAAACTCACCTTTTAGTTGTCTCATAAAAATACTCTTTTTTTCTGAAAAAATGCGTTAAAAATTATTTACCTGATTATTAATTATTTTAAATAATTCGTTAGGGCGTTGCGTGCCAATACGATAGGTAAACCCGTCTTTATCTTTTAACTCAATAAAATAATTTCCGGATGTATAAAACTTTACAATTTCTTTAATGTACAGGTTGTAAACCGGGCGGCGGAAGCTGTTTTTTTTGTAACGTAACTTTTTGACAGTGTGTATGTTACTAAAATCTATTTTTACCTTGCGCGAGCCCCAAAAGCCATCCAGTATAAGGTAATTAGGATACACAATGGTATGTATGTGTAACACGTACATTAACAAAACCGACAGCAACAAAATAAACATACCCAAAATAAAAAATATATGCCCCGAACCCGGAATTTCATTAACTGGGTACGACCCAATGTGAATACCCGATACATCAACCGGCTTAGGGTTTTCGCTCCAGTAATAACCTACAAAACAAAGCAAGGCTAATACGGTACGTACAAGGGTTGATATGCGGTTATACCCCAGGTATTGTTTTTCATCATATAAACGTACTTGCTGCTGCATGTTATAAATTATCCTGCCACAATTTTTGTTTCGGAATTTTTAGCGTGCTTAACGATGGCGATTTTAAATTGAGTGTAAGCATGTATTGCTTAGTGGGTCCAAATGGCACCCAGGTTATGCGGGCTTCCCAGCAGCGCAAATCGCGATATATGGTAAACTGCGTATAACTAATGCTGTTCACTTTAAAATCGTAACCGCTTCTTATATCAAACTTCCAATTAGGGGTTGGTTTAACGCTAAACGTGGCACCTAAATTTTGACTGGATACTATTTGACTGATTGTGGTGGGCGTTAAGTCATTTGCTATGGGCTGAACACTATAGGTTTTTGTAAACTGTAAGTT
>DATFTU010000038.1:0-5258 GCA_035261565.1 Bacteroidia bacterium | reverse complement strand
GGTTTATCTCCTGAAGATATGCAGGCTCATATGCAAAAATGGATGGGCTGGATGAAAGGGCTTGGCGAAAAGGGTATTCTTGTTGGTGGCGAACCATTACAGGCAACCGGCAAACAAGTTAGCGGTACCGGAAAAGTAGTTACCGATGGCCCTTTTGTTGAAGCAAAAGAAATAGTTGGTGGTTATTTAATTGTTAATGCAAAAGATATTAATGAAGCGGTAGAAATTTCTAAAGGTTGCCCGGCATTAGAGGTTAACGGAAGAATAGAAGTGCGTCCTATTCATAAAATGGAAATGTAAATTTGTTCGTTATATTTAATGAACAAATGTTTTCATGGATTCAGAAAAGAATAGTGATGTATATAAACTGGTAGACCATCTTTTTCGCCACGAGGCGGGAAAGATGGTTTCTGTTTTAACACGCGTGTTTGGTTTTAAAAATATTGAACAGGCTGAAGACATTGTACAAGATACTATTGTAAAAGCGCTTGAGGCTTGGAAATTTGGTAAATTGCCCGATAACCCACAAGCTTGGCTATACCGTGCCGCAAAAAACAGAGCTATAGATTTGCTTCGCCGACAGCAACTTAAATATAAAATAGATAGCGATATATCGTATCTCCTAAAATCCGAATACACACTGGCGCCGGCATTAAATGAAATGTTTACTGAAAACGAAATTAAAGATAGTCAGTTGCGAATAATGTTTGCCTGCTGCCATGCAGCGTTTACACAAGAAGCGCAAATAACCCTGATGCTTAAAACACTTTGCGGTTTAAGTGTAAAAGAAATTGGCAAAGCTTTTTTAAGTAACGAAGAAACCATACAAAAGCGAATTTACCGCACCCGCGAAAAAATACGAGAAGAGAATATTACGCTTGATTACCCGGGGGCTGACGCTATGCCACAGCGTACGGAGGCCGTACTTAAAACTTTGTATTTATTGTTTAATGAGGGTTACAATTCATCGCATCCCGAAAAATTAATTCGTGAAGATTTGTGCGAAGAGGCCATGCGTTTATGTTTGCTGCTTACCGAAAACTCCAAAACCAATTTGCCGCAAACAAATGCTTTGCTTGCTTTAATGTGTTATCATGTATCGCGCTTTGGTGCCAGGTTAGATGATAAGGGCTTAATTATTTTATTAAAAGACCAGGACAGAAACCAATGGAATAAATTTTTAATTGATAAGGGTAACGAGTATTTAAATTACTCGGCAGTAGGAGGTATAGTACACGATTTTCATATTGAAGCCAGCATTGCATCTGTTTATGCCAATGCAACCTCGTACGAAAATACGGATTGGAAACTGATATTAGTTATGTACGATAATTTATTAAGCAGAACCAACAACCCTATGGTTGCTATTAACCGTGCTGTTGTTTTGGGTGAAGCTGAAGGGTATAATAAAGCTATTAGTGAATTAGAAAAACTAAAAGGCGTTACCGGAAATTGTTACTACAACACCTCATTAGCCGAAATGTATATGAGAGCGGGAGATAAAGAAATTGCCATAAAAATATTTTGCAAGGCCTTAGAACTTACATCATCTAATGCCGAGATAGAATTGATACGCCGTAAAATACAAACCTGTTCTTAAGTTATTGTATGGTGGTTGGCTAAATAAGCAACAGTAGCCATTTTACCTGAATTATATAAGCGCATTTTTTGTACATCAGTCAATCCAAAATTGGTGGCCGAAATTCCAAAATCGTCAATAATAACAACACGTTTTTTTTCTTCAGGCTTTTTTTCAAAGTCAATTACTTGAGTGCTTGTAATGGTTTCAAAAAAATCTTTTATAAACTGAGTGGGTTGGTTACTTTGCAGGGTACTGGGCTGGCTAACACCATTTATAGTTGTAAGATAAAACCCCAGCGTTTCAGTATTTAAGGTGCCATCTGCATAGTCGAATGCTGTAATGGGAAAGTTAGAAATCGTCCCTCCATCTACATAAATATGATTGTCGGGAATGTTGTTGGAAAAAGTCCAGGCCTCAAAAAAAAGTGGAATAGCTATAGATGCCCGTATAGCTTCGGCTACAATCGCATAAGGTGTTTTTGCTACCGAAAACTCTTTTAAAACATGCTCGTTTAAGTCTGTGGCAAAAACGCGCAAATCAAGCGTGCCGGCTTTTTTAAAATCGGTAAAGGTTGCCTTTTCGTCAAGGCCTTTGTAAGCAATACATTTTTTTATCCAGTTTAAAAAAGCATCACCTTTGTACAAACCATACTTATTACTTATTTGTGGCGGTCCCCATGCATCTTCAAAAGATTGAAAGTCGGTTGTTGAAACAACTTTTAAAATATCGCTTGTTGTATATTTTAAACTAATAAAGGTGGCAATAATAGCTCCTGCCGAAGTTCCTGCAACACGTTCTATTTGTTGCAGTACTTTTTTTTCTTCAAGCGCATCAATAACACCTGCATAAGCAATGCCTAAAACGCCCCCGCCTTTAAAAACTAAATTCTTTATCATTGGGCTTAATTTGCTTAAACAAGATACGGATTTCTTTTTGTGTTTAAAATAGCTCTTTAATTATTAAACGGATGCGATTTAATAACTTCAATATCTTTTTTAATCAGCTTGGTAATATCCTTTAAATAAGGCATTTCATCTTGCGTACAAAACGATATGGCAATTCCGTTTGCGCCTGCGCGTCCTGTTCTGCCAATACGGTGCACATACGTTTCCGCTTGTTCGGGTAATTCGTAATTTATTACATGCGATAGTTTATCTACATCAATCCCTCTCGATGCAATATCGGTTGCCACCAATACCCTAATAGTTCGGTCTTTAAAACCCTTCAATGCTCTCTCTCTCGCGCCTTGCGATTTGTTTCCGTGTATGGCTTCAGCTTTAATCCCACTGCCGGTTAGTTCTTTGGCAACTTTATCGGCACCACGTTTAGTGCGTGTAAATACCAAAGCGCTTTCAATAGTTGTATCTTTTAAAATATGTTTTAATAGCGGACGTTTGTTTTCTTTTTTTACGTAGTAAACGGCTTGCTTAACTAATGTTGTGGTGGATGATACAGGAGTTACCGCCACGCTAACTGGGTTTTTAAGTATAGTATTAGCCAATTTCATAATATCAGGAGCCGCTGTTGCTGAAAAGAATAAGGATTGTTTTCTTTCTGGTAGTTTAGCAATTACTTTTTTAATGTCGTTAATAAAACCCATATCCAGCATACGGTCAGCCTCATCTAATACAAAAAATTGTATATTATTTAGTTTAATAAAACCCTGTTGCATTAAGTCTAACAACCTGCCCGGTGTTGCCACCAGCACATCGGCACCACGTTTAATGGCTGCCACTTGTGGGTTTTGGCCAACTCCGCCAAAAATAGTGGCATGGGTTATACCAATGTTTTTGCCATACTCTAAAAAATTGGCGCTTATTTGTGTAGCGAGCTCGCGTGTGGGTGCAAGTATTAAAGCCTTAATTGTTTTTTGCGAAACTGCTGGTTTATTAGCATCCAATAATTGTAAAATTGGTAAGGCAAAGGCTGCTGTTTTACCGGTGCCTGTTTGCGCGCAGCCAAAAATATCTTTGCCAGCCAAAATATGTGGTATGGCTTGTTGTTGTATGGGAGTGGGCTCTTTATATCCTTTTTTATCTAAAGCGATAGTTAAAGGATGTATAAGTTTTAAGTCTGAAAATGTCATTTTTATTTTATGTTTTTAAATTATAAAGCAAGTGCATATGTATTAGTACATATCACCAAATTAATCTGTAAGAAAAATGTAAAATAAAATCGTATTGCTGCTAAGGAAATACAAACGGATTGAGATACAATCTTCTACTAAGAAGTATACAAAGATACGCAATTTATTTTAGATAGGGTTTTTGTGCGTACTACAGCACAAAAACTTTAAGCAAAATTATTTCCTGATAATCTCAGCACCAATAGCATTTAGGCGGGTATCAATGTGTTGGTAACCCCTGTCAATTTGATTGATATTAAAAATAGTACTCTTGCCTTTAGCGCTTAATGCTGCAATTAATAAGGATACCCCGGCACGTATATCAGGTGATGCCATTTGTATGGCACGTAGTTGCGTTTTTCTATCTAAGCCCATAACAACAGCACGGTGTGGGTCGCTTAAAATAATTTGCGCTCCCATATCAATCAGTTTATCTACAAAAAACAAACGACTCTCAAACATTTTTTGGTGTATAAGCACATTACCACGGGCTTGTATGGCAGTAACTAAAACTATACTAATTAAATCAGGTGTAAAGCCCGGCCATGGTGCATCAGACACAGTAAGTATAGAGCCATCAATAAATGTATCAATCTCGTAATGCTCTTGTGCAGGTATGTGTAAATCATCACCTTTCAGGTTCATCTTTACACCAAGTCTCGTAAATATTTCAGGTATAATGCCTAATCTGTCGTACGATACATTTTTTATTGTAATGTCTGATTGTGTAACAGCCGCCAAACCAATAAACGAACCTATTTCAATCATGTCAGGTAACAAACGGTGTTTGGTACCACCCAGTTTTTTTACCCCTTCAATAGTAAGTAGATTAGACCCAACGCCCGTAATTTTTGCACCCATGCGGTTAAGCATGTCGCAAAGTTGTTGTAAATAAGGTTCGCAGGCAGCGTTGTATATAGTGGTGGTTCCTTCGGCTAAAACGGCTGCCATTACAATGTTGGCAGTGCCCGTAACCGATGCCTCATCAAGCAACATATAGTTGCCCTTTAAATTTTTGCCCTCAACTTTAAAAATTTCGTTTACATCATCGTAAATAAATTTTGCGTTTAGTTTTTCAAAGCCTAAAAAATGGGTATCAACTCTGCGGCGGCCAATTTTATCGCCACCCGGCTTAGGCATATAAGCTTTGCCAAAACGCGCCAGCATAGGCCCCACAAGCATTACCGAGCCGCGCAGGTTGCCGCCTTTCTTTTTAAACTCAGGCGATACAATAAAATCTACATTTACATTGTCTGCCTGAAACGTATATTCTTCGTGTCCGGTTTTTTCAACCTTAACACCTAAATCTTTCAGTAAATCAATCAGTTTAAGTATATCAACAATTTCGGGTATGTTACCAATAGTAACTTTTTCGGGAGTAAGTAGCACTGCGCAAATAACTTGCAAAGCCTCATTTTTAGCGCCTTGCGGTATAATTTCACCTTTTAAATGTTTACCTCCGTTTACTTCAAAAATCATATAAAATTATTTGCGTTTAAAATTCTTGTGGTGTTTTTTGTGATGTTTTTTATTGCTTGGGTTGTTGCTGAT
>DATFTU010000037.1:0-7118 GCA_035261565.1 Bacteroidia bacterium | reverse complement strand
TAGCTTTAGTTTTAAACCTGTAGGCTGATGTGTATAAAGGCAATGTATTTGTGCCTCTTCAATCAGCGTTTGCATTTCCGTTTCGCTTGGGTTTGCAATAATTTTTATGTGATTAAAATCTTTTACCCAATTATAAATTTTTTGGTTTGGATTTAAACCGGCAATAATTACAGGGTGGTTTATTTTTGAAAACACATTGGTAACCAAATATTCAAGTGCCTTTACATTTTCGCCAACCTGTAAATTACCGTTGTATAAAATATAGGAGCCTTTACCTGGTTTACTGCTTACTTTATCAAAAGCATGAAAGCTGGGTAAATATTCTACCTGTTTTTTTGGAAACTCTTTTTGCAAATAATCTCTATCGGCAGTAGAAACCACCAGCATCAAATCGGCATGTGCCAATTGTTTTTGAAATTTATGCAGCTTGCTCGATTCTAACCCAAAATACAATTTCTTTAAAAAGTCTTTTTCTGATTTTGCCAGGTGCGCGTAATAGTTATGTTCTATATTACTTTCTCGGTATATTTTTTTTTTGTTTGCAAGCCTTTTATCATTTATATAATAGCAAGTGTGAAGTCCTTCAAATAAAATGGGGTAATTATCTTTTAATAGATTACTCATTAATTCTTCCGACACTCTCGACTTTACAATAAAAGGTACAGATGATAATTGATTTAAAATTGAAGTATTGCGTTTGTAATAATGTATAGTTTTACAATACTTTTCTAATTCTTTCTGTTCACCGCGGCCATACTCAAAACAATGCAGTATAATTTTTACGCCTGCTTTATGCAGATTTTTTAGTTTGTAAAATACATCAATCACACCACCGTAATTAGCCGGAAACGGAACATCAAACGAAATTATGTGAAGGTATTTTTCCAATTACTTGCTTTTTATTTCATTAATGATGTTTATCCAAACTTGTTTTTCTTTTTCCCAGTTATTCTCCTGCGCAGCAATTCTTGTGTTGGCTTTCCAAGTTCCAAATTCGTTTGATGAAAGCATATACTGCATTTTTTCTGCAATATGTTTTGCAGTATGGTTCTCAATACATATACCAACCTGGTACACATCTATAAACACTTTTATTTCAGTTAATGGGCTCGCCAAAACCGGAATGCCTGCATACACATAATCAAACAACTTATTTGGTAAGCTGTATTGATAATTGAGATTAGTTGCTTTATCAAGCGATAAACCAATATCGGCATTGCAGGTATATTGATAAAGTTCTTCAGGTTTCATTTTAGGAAGCATTACTACTTTGTTTTGCAATTCTAAATTCTTAATTCTAAATTCTAAATTAGAAATGGCGTCGCCACCGCCAATAATTAATAAAATAGCATGATCAATATATTGCATGGCTTCAACGGCTTCTTCAGCACCACGTTGTATGTTAATGCCGGCGCCTTGCAATAAAATTATTTTTTTATCGGTTGGTAAATTTAATTCTACACGTGTTTTAATTCTATCAATTATTATTTTATCCGGAATATTTCTGACTACTTTAAAATCGGTTCGGTATTTGGCATTAAACCAATTGGCAATACTTTGGTTAACGGTTATGCAATATTTTAATTTGGGTACAATATGTTTCTCCAAACTCTCCCAAATTTTCTTTTTAAGTGGAGTATGTTGTAACTCAGGTACTTCGCAAAATATTTCGTGGCTATCATACACCAAAGCGACTTTTCTTTTACGGCTAAAAAAATTGTTAGGCCATAATGTATCTAAATCATTTGCCACCAATAAATCAGCCTTGTTTTTTAATAGAAAAAAAAATAAGCGAATAGTAAACTCCGCATAAAAAGCGACTCCTTTTTCAAACCATAATTTCATGCGGTGCGTTTTATAAACTCGCTCATCTATTGGTAAAGAGTTTTTTAAAACACGGCCAACTAAAGTAACTTCATAACCTTGTTCGGTAAGTACCATGCAGGTTTTGTGCACGCGCCGGTCGGTTACTAAATCATTAATTACTGAAACAATGGCTTTGGGTTTTTGCATAAACTATTTCAGGTCGTACTCTAAAACACTAAGTCTGTTTATCTCGTTCATAAACGCATCGTTAATGTCAATCTTCTTGGTTTTAGAATACATCTTAACCGATAAGTTTTCTGCTTTATCTTCTACATGAATTTCAATATTGCACTTACCGGGGTGTGTGTTTATCAATAACTCAATCTTATCAATAAAATCATGACTCACATCGCCGGCGCCCACTTTAAGTTTTATCGAATTAAATGTTTTATCTTTTATTTCCGACAGCAAATCTATTTTCTGAATTTTACATTCGTAATTTCCCGTTTGGCCAAAACGGGTTTGCACTTTAGCTCGTATAAAAACCTGAAAGCCCTCGCTCATATAGTTTTTAAACTTGATGTAATCTTCGCCAAATAAAATAAACTCAAACGAACCCATATAATCCTCCATGGCAAATGTGCCAAAAGGTTTACCTGTTTTTGATGTGCGATGTTGCACCGTAGTAATAATACCTGCAACAGTTACTTCTTTGCCATCTAATGCTTTTAAATCAGCTAACTCGGGTAAAGTTTGCTTGCAGGCATATTGTATAACCAGTTTGTATTGGTCTAACGGGTGGCCCGATATATAAAACCCAACTACTTCTTTTTCTTTTGCCAGTTGTTCTAATTGGCCCCAGGGTTCAACTCTCGGCAAGGGCGGCTCAGAAATTTGTGCTTCGCTGTCTTCTCCAAATAAAGAAGCCTGATTGGTTTCTGTGCCTGTATTAAAACTATTTCCGTAACGTATTAATTTTTCAGTTAATGTTTGCCCGTCTTTATCCTGTGCAAAAAACATAGAGCGGGTTATTCCTTCAAACGAATCAAATGCACCTGCCAATGATAAAGCTTCTAAACTTTTTTTGTTGATGGCTTTTGTATCTAAGCGTTTTGCTAAATCAAAAATGCTCACATACTTTCCGGCTTCTTTGCGTTGGTTAACAATGCCTTCAACCACGTTACTGCCCACACCTTTAATGGCGGCCATGCCAAAACGAATATCTCCGTTTTCGTTTACCGAAAAATCTCCTATACTTTCATTCACATCAGGCCCTAACACTTTAATGCCCATACGTTTACTTTCTTCCATAAAAAAAGTAACCTTGGTTATATCTCCCATGTTATGCGTTAGCACCGATGCCATAAACTCTGATGGGTAATTGGCTTTTAAATAGGCAGTTTGAAATGCTAAATAAGCATAACAGGTTGAGTGCGATTTGTTGAATGCATATGATGCAAAGGCCTCCCAATCGGTCCAAACCTTTTCGCAAATTTTTGTATCGTGCCCGTTTTTAGCGCAGCCTTCTACAAACTTGCTTTTCATTTTATCAAGTACATCTTTCTGCTTTTTTCCCATCGCCTTACGCAGTACATCGGCATCGCCTTTGCTAAAGTTGGCAAGCTTTTGCGAAAGCCTCATTACCTGTTCCTGATAAACAGTAATACCGTATGTCTCTTTCAAGTACTCGTCCATCCCTTCTAAATCGTATACAATAGGCTCTTTGCCATGTTTACGATTAATGTAGTTAGGAATGTAAGCAATTGGCCCCGGACGATACAGTGCATTCATAGCAATTAAGTCGGTGAAAGAATCGGGTTTCAAATCTTTCATGTACTTCTGCATGCCGGCACTTTCAAATTGAAATATACCGTTGGTTTCGCCACGCTGAAAAAGCTCGTAGGTTTTTTTATCGTCTAACGCAATTGCATCAATGTCAATTTCCAGATTATGGCGGTACTTAATATGTTTAAGCGCATCTTTAATAATGGTAAGCGTGCGTAAACCTAAAAAGTCCATCTTCAACAAACCAGCCGATTCAGCAACCGAGTTGTCAAATTGCGTAACCAGCATGTCACTATCCTTAGCTTTGGTTACGGGTACAAACTTGCTCATCTCATCGGGTGTGATGATAACACCACAAGCATGTATGCCTGTATTACGTACACAACCTTCTAAATCATACGCTTGTTTTAAAACTTCCGATTGAAGATTTTTTCCTTCAGCTAACTTTCTAAAATTATGCGATTGCTCAACAAACTCACGTCTGTCTTTTATTTCTTCTAAATATTTTTTATCAATTCCCTCGGGACTTAGCAATGCTTTAAGCGATGCAGCTAAAGATTCGGGATAGGCCTTTGCCAAATCTCCGGCATCGGATAACGGAAGATTTAAAACACGTGCTGCATCGCGGATAGCAGATTTACCACCCATGGTGCCATAGGTTATAATTTGCGCTACCTGATTGCTACCATATTTTTTTATTACATAATCAATTACTTTATCACGCCCTTCGTCATCAAAGTCGATGTCTATATCGGGCATCGATATACGGTCTGGATTTAAGAAACGCTCAAATAGTAAATCGTATTTAATAGGGTCTATATTAGTAATGCCTAAGCAATACGCAATAGCAGAGCCTGCTGCCGAGCCACGACCCGGACCAACGGACACGCCCAATCTGCGGGCTTCAGTAGTAAAGTCAGATACAATTAAGAAATAACCCGGAAAGCCCATACGTTCAACCGTGGCTAACTCAAAATCTATACGTTCTTTTATTTCAGGGGTTAAATCAGCATAGCGTTTTTTTGCTCCTTCGTAGGTTAAGTGTTTTAAATACGCATTTTCACCACGATTCCCTTTTCCTTCATCCATTGGGTCTTCATCACGTACATCTTTAAACTCATTTGGTATTTGGAATTTTGGTAACAGTACATCTCTGCCCAGTTTAAAGGATTCTATTTTATCTACAATCTCGTTGGTGTTTTCAAGCGCTTCGGGCATATCACTGAAAATCTTCTGCATCTCGGCAGGAGATTTAAAATAAAATTCCTGGTTAGGGAATCCGTAGCGATAACCTCTGCCACGCCCTACGGGTGTTTCTTTTAGTTGGTTATCTTTTACGCAAAGTAATATGTCGTGCGAATCGGCGTTCTTTTTATCGAGATAATAATTGTTGTTTGCAGCAAAATATTTTACGCCATGTTTATTGGCAAAACGAATGAGAGTCTCGTTTACCACACTTTCCTCTGGTAAATTGTGGTTATTAAGCTCTACATAAAAATCTTCGCCAAATAATTCTTTCCACCATAAAAAAGTTTCTTCAGCCTGTGTTTCCCCCACATTTAAAATAAGGTTCGGAATTTCTCCGCTTAACGAACCTGTAGTGGCAATAAGCCCTTCTTTATATTGCAGTAAAACGGCTTTATCTATACGAGGTACATAATAAGAACCTTCGGTAAAACCAATTGAACTTAATTTAGAAAGATTTTGATAACCGATTTTATTCTTAGCCAGGAATACTTGTGTAAACCCGTTGTCTTGTTTTGATTTATCCAAACGGTCTTTACAAATGTATAGCTCACAACCAATAATGGCTTTTAGTTCCTGCTTTTTGGGGCCTTCTTTTTCACCTTTATCAATTGCTTCGTTATGGGCTTTAATGCCTTTGTTTTGTTTATCTATACTTTGCCAAAACAAAAACGCGCCATACATATTTCCGTGATCGGTTAGTGCAAGGGCAGGCGAGCCAAAACTAATGGCACGTTTTACCATGTCATCAATATCACTCGTAGCTTGTAGTACCGAGAATTGCGTGTGATTATGTAAGTGAGAAAATTTTATATTGGCCGCCTGCGTATCAACTTTAGCAGTTTCTTTTACATCTTTTTTAGCACCTTGATTTTTTAAGGCTCTTTCATGCTCTAATAAAGCACTTAAATCAGGAGCTATATAATTTATGGTTTGTAAATCGGCAGAAGGAAGTTCACTAACTTTTAATATGCCACGTTTTAGTAATTCAAAAAATGCTTTGGTGGTTGCCTGTACGTCAAAGGCTGCGTTGTGTGCTGCTTCAAAACCTTGGTTAAATAATTTTGCGTAAAGTTCCTCAAGCTTCGGCCATTTGTATTTGCCACCTCTTCCTCCGGGAATAGCACAAAACTCAGTTACATCATCATTCTTGGTATCAATAACAGGTTTGCCTGCAAAATAATCAGACATACCCAAGCGAATAAACTCGGCACCAACAATGCTTAAATCAAATTCAATATTGTGTCCGCATAAATATTTGGTTTGTTTAACGGCTTCAACAAACTCATTCATTACGGCTTGTAAATCCTTCCCTTCAGCTAAAGCTCGTTCGGTTGTAATGCCATGCACCTGTGCCGCATTAAACGGAATAGTAAACCCAACAGGTTTAACAATAATGCTGTTAGCCGAAATTAAATTACCCTTTACATCGTGCAACTGCCAAGCAATTTGCACCACCCGGGGCCAGTTATCGCTATCACTTAAAGGGGCGTTATAATTACGGGGCAAGCCCGTTGTTTCGGTATCAAAAATTAAAAACATGCGCTGCAAAAATTACCCTATAAATTTAATAAAGAAACAGGGCTTTTGCCTTGTTTGTTAATAAAAGAAATGTGGGTGTTAATAGATTGTACGGTAAACTAGGCTTTATACAATTCTCCATTTAAAATAATGGTTTCAACTAAATTACTTCCAAAAGAATAACTTATAAAATCGGTTGACGGAATAGGTTTAGTAATAAACAAATTTGCTTTTTTGCCAATAGTAATACTGCCTAATTCGTTTTCAACCTGCATAGCGTATGCGCTATTTATGGTTGACGCGTTTATAGCCTCGTTAGGGGTTAATTTGTATTGTATGCAGGCAATGCTCTGCATTAAATTCATATTCCCGGTAGGGCTGGTGCCGGGATTAAAATCACTGGCAATGGCAAGCGGCAAACCTGCATCAATCATCTGGCGGGCAGGTGGGTTTGGTAAACTCACAAAATAAGCTGCGCCAGGCAAAATGGTTGGCATAGTTATAGAATTCTGTAAAAGCTTTATATCAGCCTCATTAACATATTCTAAATGGTCAACGCTAATAGCCTTACACCTAACGCCTGCTTCAGTTCCGCCACTATGGCTCATTTGCTCGGCATGCACTTTTGGTGTTAAACCATATTTTTTACCCGCTTCTAAAATCTCAATCGTTTCATCAAACGAAAAATAATTCTGCTCGCAAAAAATATCAATGAAATCCGCAAGTTCATTTTCCGCAACCGCAGGAATCATTTCTTTAAT
>DATFTU010000036.1:0-3112 GCA_035261565.1 Bacteroidia bacterium | reverse complement strand
ATATCACCACTATCATGCTCAGTACTTCTGTAGGTGTAAAGAGTTTGCCCATCGGGCGAAAGAGCTAACGAACTTTCAAACTGATTTGTATTAATGTTAGGAATTCCGGCCGGTTCTCCCCAGGTTGAATCTTCTTTATTTTTTCTCGACATAAATACATCTTCGTAATATGTACCATGTTTTTGGTCGGGTTTAAAATTACCGTCCATTAAACCACCCGTACTTTTAGGGCCGCGGTATGTATAAATAATTACCGACTCATCTGCCGAAATTACGGGTGAATATTCCTGAGCGGTAGTGTTAACCGGAGGGCCAATATTTCTAATATCAGCCTGCAGCATTTCCTGCGTTACGTTTTTACCATATTCCGAATTTTTTATTAATTGTTCAGCCTCGTTCTTTTCAGCTTCTTTTGGGTTAGTGGCTAAAAACTCATTAAATGTTTTTATGGCATCATCAAAACGGTAATTTACATGGTACGCTTTACCTAAATTTAGTAATATGGATGGTTCTTTAGGTTCCATTTTATGTACGGCTTCAAACAAGGTTACGGTTTCTTGTTTCTTTTCAGGTAAATGAAAGGCGCACATGCCTTTTTGATATTTATAATACGGGTTTGAAGGGTCGCGCTTATCTAATTTATCATAGGTATCGTAAGCAGCCTGATAATCTTGCACCTCGGGCGACATATAAAATTCGGCCGTTTCGTTTAAATCATCTATGCTTTCTTTTTTTTGCTGAGCCTTTAAACCCGTTGAAAGAAAGGCAAGAAGCAGACATAATCCTATTATTTTTTTCATGTGCGTAATTTTATTTTTGCATTAAAAGCAAAGTCAATTAATGCGAAATTTTATTACGCCTAAGTTGCGACAAAATAGAGCCTACATTTATTACCCCAAAACAGAGTTATTTACAAGCAGGTGTTAATTGCACTAAATTTTAAAATAAATTAAGTTTAAAAGTGTTCAGGTTATTTTTTAGGAAGTGAAAAAACAAAGGTGGTTCCTTCATTCTCAATACTGCTAACACTAATAGTTTGGTTATGCGCCTCAATAATGTGTTTTACAATTGATAAGCCAAGCCCGGTACCGCCTTGCTCGCGGCTGCGGCCTTTATCAACCCTGTAAAAACGTTCAAATATGCGGGGCAGGTGCCTTGCCTCTATACCAATACCATTATCGGCAATGGTTATTATTACTTTTTCTTTATCAGGAGTTATGGTAATAGTGGTTTCACCATTTTCTTTACCATATTTAAGCGAGTTTGAAAGCAGATTTGAAAATACCTGCCTTACGCGAAACCTATCAGCAAAAACTTTTATGTTTTCTTTAGGAGTAACTACTGTTAATGCAATATTTTTTTTCTGCGCCTGAATTTCAATTTGCTTGCAAACATCATGAATCATCTCTACAATATTAAAACGTTCAAGGTCTAACGATAATGTACCGGTTTCAAGCTGCGAAATGGTTTCTAAATCATCAATAATGTTTATCATCCTATCCACGCTTTTATCGGCACGCTTTAAATATTCTATATTTATTTTATTATCATAAATACCACCATCTATTAATGTAGCTACATAACCTTGTATATTAAAAATGGGGGTTTTTAATTCGTGCGATACGTTGCCCAAAAACTCCTTACGATAATTTTCGAGTTTTTGAAGATGCTCTAATTCTTTTTGCCTGTCGTTAGATAGTTGGATAATTTCGGCATTAAAACGCTCAATGGGGTCAGATATATCGTCGGTAAACTTACTCACATCAATTTCGGTAATGATGTTTAGTTTACGCAACTTAGCCAATGTTGCTTCTATACGGCCAAAAATAATTTTTTGGTAAAAGAAATTGAAAAATAAAAATGACAGGGCAAAGCAAATAAAGAATATAACCAACAAAGCAGATGCCGGAAAATAGAACTTTAAAAAAACCGATAAAACCCAAACAGAAACACTAAGCAAAAAAGAAAACAAAGCACAGAAAACAAGAAACAGCGATGTGTTTTGTTTATTCATTTAATTACCCGATTGCTTTTTATTGTGGTAATTTAGGTATCATACCGCGCACGCCCATATCAACAACCTGGTCTCCGTTTAACGGATAAATATATCCATCATTAGGATTGCTGGAATTATGTATCCACTCAAAACTATTATTGGTTGACATGGATACTGTAATAACTATGTCGCTTGTTTCGTGCCCGGTAATAACCAATGGCTGAGCATTACCTGTCTGATTTACAAACTGCCCGGTTACTAAACACGAACCCGGTGGTACAGCTGTTGTGGCAAATGCCGAAGGACTAACAACGGTGGTTGCCCCCTGTGGCGCCTGGCCTTTGGTATATGGAGTTGTATACGTGCCAACACCCGGTATAACATAGGGTGCTGTTTCAAAACTCCAGTAACCTTGTTGTTTTGGGCCGTTAACCACATCGGTTTGGGTTTTAATTGTATATGAATTAATATACGTGTTGTAACCAATAAACGAAGCAATAGTGCCCGTGCTATAATAATTATTTGGTACGCTGTATGTTGGGCTTACATAAGTACCCTGCAAAATTGCATATTTTATATCGTAGTTTTGATAGGCTACTGAAATACGTAAATAAGGATATGTACCCGGATTTATTTGAGATAATGGTTTAGAAAAAAACTCCTGCCCATCGCCCACAACTGTTTCCTGGTTAAATGTAATAGCATCATTATAAGTGGCAGAATCAGTATGAGAACTGTTCCAAACTGTTAATGCAGGAGATACGGGTGTTGTTGGTGTAGTGTACAAAACAGCCCCCGCACCAATAGCCGTAATGTTATTTTGTGTCATTTCGATATAATGGGCTGACATACCATTAAATTTAGGGCATTGTGCTGCATGGCCGGCAGGAACTGCAGTAACCTGCCCGGCACTATTTAACCTTACTTGTGTACTATCAAACTTAAAAACAAATCTGATTTTTGGCGCGGGTGTAGTAGTAGTGGTTTTTGTATCTTTTTTGCAAGATGCAAAAACTACAAGTACAAACAGAGAAAGAGCGGTTAGTTTTTTCATGAGGTTTATTTTATTTGGTATTTATTTTGATACTTTTTGTAAAGTTCTTGCTGCATATTAGT
>DATFTU010000035.1:0-4593 GCA_035261565.1 Bacteroidia bacterium | reverse complement strand
GCTTTTGTTTTTATGCTTTTTTATACCTGCGATACAGAATATATGCAATTAACAAAATTAACAAGAAAGCCCAGGCATTAACTAAAAATAATAAAATTGCCTCAAAAATATACCAGCCACTAACAAGTGCTTCGGTTGTTTTTTGCCACAAACCGGGTTCGTAAGCTTTGGTGTTTTTTTCGTTTTCTACCAATTCACGCTTAATGGTTTCTTTTTGATATAGTTGTATGTTAACAGTACTATAATTTATCTGGTCGTTTAAACTTAGGTTGCTTAACATGGCATTATCTGCCTGCTCTTGCTTGCTCAAAACATTCTCTTCTGCCAATGAGGTTTCAATTAATTTTTTGCCCTTATCATCAATGGCTTTGGTTAAACGCTCTTCGTGTTTTTTAATGCGTTGCTCGGTTATTTTGTTTTCTAAAAGCTGTAAGCCAACATCATTAGCTTTGATTATTCGATAATCTAAAAATTCAATTTGTGTAGCCACCTGTTTTAAAAAAGTATCGAGTTTTGTGTTGGGTACCCGAATTATTAAATCATTTTTGGCTATGTAGTATGTTGTTTCTAAGGACGAATCTTGTGTTACCGGTATAAGTGTATGACGACTTACATCTTGCGTTAAATTACTAAGCGTTACAAAGCCATTTTGTTTTATGACAAAATCCTCAATAACAACGGTAGATTTTATTACATTTTTTACCCGGCACTTTACATCTGCAGTCCGGATAAATTTATGTGTTGTATCGTTTTTATTTACTACGGCTGCCGAAGACGATACAAAGCCGTTTACAGCTATAAGGCTATCCTGTATAGCTTGTTCTTTTGATTCCATCTCGCGTTTTGAAGAGCCACAAGAAATTACTACACAACTTACTACAGTTAGGGCAAAGAGATTCCTTTTCATGGTTTAAATGATTAAATGGTTTAGCACAATAAGTGAACTGATTTATTTACCTGCCCTTAAAACGCTGCGCAACATTTGGTTAGGGCAAAGAAATTCTGTTTCATGTTTTACATGATTAATTGGTTTAGCACAATAGAATAAATTGGAGTACTAATTAGTTGCCTTTAAAAACTTTAATGTTATAAACACAAGGTTCTATGCGCTTTAATTGCTGACTGCGACTAAGATTTTTAAGCACATTTTTTCTGTTATTGCTTTGCAATTCTGCTTTTAATGCATCATCTTTAATGTTGTTAAGCAGTTGTATTATGTAGTTAGATTTTACAGCAAAGCCAGTTCCTTCGGCATTACTGTTTTTACTTTTAATTAAACCAATTACATTGCCCTGCTCATCAAATAAAGGGCCGCCACTATTACCCGGGTTTATGGGTACACTAACCTGATACATGGTTGTATCGGCAGAGCCTTTTAAAGAAGCAATAACACCCTCGCCATACACAATATCTTCAGCCGGAAAACCAAGTGTAAATACTTTTTCGCCCATGCCGGCATCAGCATTTTTAAATGTATAAGGCACATTTGCAAATTTTGAAGCCGAATCTTTTTCTATTTTAAGAATGGCTACATCTAAACGTACATCGGTAAGTACAACTTTTGCCAGATAACTGTTTTTTTCTCCATCCATTACAAATATGGAATCGGATTTATTTACCATGTGCAGACTGGTTAAAAAATAACCGTTGTTGTTTAAAGCAAACCCTGTTCCTTCAATATTAGCAGCTTCAAAATTTCGTTTTTGGCTAATGGTTTTAATCCCATCAATAATACCCTCCTGCACCGATTTCATGTGCGTAATCTCGCGAGAAAGGTTGGTAATAGATGTATCATGCTGTTTAATTAAATACCCGCCCGAACTAAGTAATGTAATAGTAGCAATAACTGCAATAACCGCAACCGATGCAGCAACGCCCACCATACGGCCATACTTGTTATAGAAATTGTTTTTAGGATTTAACTGATGAACATTTGGCACGCCAAACTCTTCGGTATAAATAGTATTTAATTTACTTTTTAATTGCTCTTGCTTTCCGAACTCCTGTAAAAGATTTACAAAATTTTTATGTTCCTCAAATTGGGTGTTAAAATCAACATCGGTTTCAAGCCTGCTTTCAAACAATTTAACCTCATCAGCATTTAAGCGCTGATTGATATAATCGTCAAATAAATCTATGTTTCTCATTTTATAAAATCGTTACGAGGATTTACCCTCCTGGTCTAAAAAAAATATCTTTTTTAATCGTTGTAAGCATTTATACTTCTGGTTTTTTGCATTATCGGCATTGGTGTAGCCAAATTTCTCGGCTAACTCGTCCATGCCTAAACGCGCTATATAAAAATCAGTCAGTAATGTTTTACAAGGTTCGCCTAACTGACTGATGCTTTCGTGCATCCTGTCTAAGTTTTGTTCGCGCTCCTGGTAAATACTTACTTCGCTATCCGCATCGGCAAAATCTTCTCCTTCTACAAAACGTTCGTCTAACTTTAACGTTCCGCTTTTTTTATGCAACTGTTTTAACCAAATGCGTTTTGCCACACTATATAAATAGGTTTGCAAGGCACAGCTTAAAATAAAATTTTGCTTTTGCACATGATGATAAAGAACTAAAACACTCTCCTGAAAAACATCTTTGGCCTCTTGCTCAGTACCACTGTTATTTAGTACCATACGCATAACCGTTGGATAAAATTTTTTATATACCAACCGAATTACCGTATTATCACTAATCCGTAACCCTTCTATATATTCATTATCTGTTAGCGTAAGCGTAGCCATTAACGCTTTAGTTTTAATACTGATTTAGCACAAAAGTAACCCAATTTTACTGTTTTATTTCAATTCACCTGATTATCAGCTTTTTAGCTACATCTGCAGGAATAGCCGTTTTGTGAACCGTAATATTAATGGTTTTGAGTTTTACATATTGCTCGGATGCATAAAAATACCCATCGCACGCATTACGCTTGGTACCCCACGAGTTTTTAATAAGGTAATATTTGTTTCCGTTTTGGTCTTTTGCTAGGCCAATAATATGCATACCATGATCATCCTGGGTTTCGTAATTATCGAAAGCAGCCTGACGAATATCCTGTGTAATATTTTGTTGTTTGCATGGGCTCATAAAGCATTTATTTTTTTCTTCGGCATTCATAGCAGCCCAATTTTCGGGTACTAAAGCTAAACCATCCTGAAACCTGAAATAAGGTTCGCTTACATCGGCCTCCCAATCAACACCATAACCATTAGTAAGTGCGTTATCAATAATTGCCATTAATTCATTTAGAGGAACATTTTGGTACTGTTTCCAGGCCCAATTATCAGGCACTTCTAAAACAAAAGGTTTGTAAAACGGATGATGCGTAAATGAAGATAAAAAAACATAATCATCAGGATTAATGCCTAATTCTGCCGCATAGGTTTTTGGGGTATACTCTTTTCCCTTATAGGTAAAAGTTTCTGGGGCTTTGCCCATATATTTATCCAACGTATTAGCAAACTCCTGTTGCCACTCGGCAGGGTTTATTTTATCTTTTTTTGAAATAGTTTTAACCTGACTTAATAAAGCCGAATCCATCTCGGTATGGTTGTAGCCTGTAGTTTCATTTAAGTTTCCGTTATAAATTTCGCGAGGCACCATGCCAAAATTTTTCCAGCAAAAAACAACATCGGTTGGCTCTCCTCCTTCGCCAAACTGCGCCGCACCATGCATACGCACATAGTTTTCGGCCTTTAACGGATACGTTTTTCTAACCACAAACATTTCGCTTAGCTTAATATCTTTTATTTTTTTTATGCGCATAACTTCTGACTCAAAAAACGAAAGTGTAGAAAAACTCCAGCATGTGCCTGTTTTACCCTGGCTTTGAACAGGTGTGGTTTCTATACTTTTTGTGATAGTAAATTTGTACTCACTGTCTTTTTTATTAGTATTTGGCTATGCTACTGTTATAAAATAAAATGCCAAAGAGAACAGGCAAATTAAACGGGCGGACTTTTTCATGTAATTAGTTTACTATAACAAAAATAACAAATGCTGAATGCTTACAGGCATTTGTGGATATTTAATTTCTATTAAAAATGCGCTTTAATAAAAGTGTATCTATTTTTTCGGCAGTATTATTAGGGATGGTAAAAACAAACGAATCAGGCTTTGTTGCTACAACTTTAATGGACTGAGGAAATGAATCTGCAGCAATTACCCGGCTAAAATTACCAATAATGTTGCTAAACAAATATTTGCTGTTAGTAAAGCCATTGCCTACATAGTAGCATAAATTATATGTACCAGCCGGCAATTGTTCTATATACAACTGATAATTGGGTTCGATAAAATGATGGCGAACAACCTTATTTTTACCATCGCGCAAAAAAACAATAACATCGTTATCGCTTGGGTTTTTTATTTTAATAAATGATTTAGATGCAGTATCTAACTGGCTTTTACCTAACACCCCGGCATAAGGGCTTTCGGATGTTTTAATTTCTGACGCCACATTAGCAGAAGCAATGTTAACTTTTATTTTTTCGTGTTTTGGTAATTGATAAATATTTATCAGTATTAATAATAAAGCTACAGCAGCCGGTATACTAATTAAAATATAAGTAAGCTCTTTATAATTTGTTTTGG
>DATFTU010000034.1:0-2640 GCA_035261565.1 Bacteroidia bacterium | reverse complement strand
CGTGTTTTTAAAATAACTGACTGGCATTATTTTTTCTGGTTTTATTAAAGCCCAAGACTTATAGTCATATGTTAAACCACCTTTTACGGCAGGTTTTTTAATTTCAAAAGGCATTTTGTTTATCTGAAATGCCAGTGTATAATAATTGGCTGGCATATGCTCATCAATCATTGGGTTAAGCCGTATGTTTTTTTTAAACTTAACATCTAACAAAACAATCCATAAACCTTGGGTAATTTCTTGGTAGTGCAAAGCACCGCTTACAAAAGGATGATTTTTTGCCGCCTTAACAACTTGTTTTTTTTTATCATGAGTAGTAAAAGGCATTCTGCTCATACTTTCAATAGCAACGTGTGGTGAGTTATCCAAATAAGGAACCTCAAAAAAACCATTCTTGTACAAAAAGAAACGTGATTTAAATTTAGTAAACCAAGTTTCTATTTCTTTTAAGATTATGTGTGGCCCAGTTTTTAACATTACAATTTATTTTTTTGTTGAATAACATCAGAAGGCAAACAACCTTGATATTTTTTAAACGCCGCTGAAAACTTGCTGATGTTCTCATATCCCATATAATGTGCCACATTTTTAATTAATACGTGGTCTTTTAAAAGAAGATCCTTAGCATAGGCCATTTTTTTAGACAGATAATATTGATACATAGGCATGCCAAACTGCGCTTTAAAATCATTTTTTAATTTGGTAGTTGAAATATTTAACTTATTTGCTATTCCTTCTATTGACGGAAATTCAGTAAGTAGGCGATCCATAATAATCCGTTCGACCTGCAAAACTCTTTTCCTATCACAATCTGCCACATTAAAATATTGTTTGTGTTTTTCCTTATCTGATAGTTGAGTTAAAAACAAGTTAATTAATTTAAGTGTATGTATTTTTAATTCTAATAAGTTGGCAGCACCTTGATTGCCTTTTTGCTGAATGGATTTCCATGCTGCATCAAAACTTGGTTCAAAATTTATCTCTGATGTTGGCCAAATAATATAATCCTGGTTTGATGCTAAAAAGGCATTTAATTCACTTTTTTTTATCCCTCCAATTGAAAGTATGTTTTTTTTAAACCATGTCTTATTAAGAGAAATATGATAAAATAACACATGCGCATTTTTAAAATAATTGACATTAATAGCTTTGCCTGGTTTTATAATAGCCCACGATTGATAATCGCGTGTTGAATTTTCCCAAACCGCCTGATTGGCCTCATAAGGGAGTTTATTTATAACAAACGCAAGTAAATAACAATCAGCCGGGATATCTTCAGCGATGCTTAGTTTAAAGTGTATGTTGTTTTTAAATTTTATATCGGCAAAAAAAACCCACAAGCCTTCTGTAATCTCCTGATAATGTATTATGTTTTTTGCATAAACACTTGCTGTTGAACTCATGCTTTGCGCTTTTCTGTCATGTGTACAAAAAGGCAATTTGGCCCAACTTTCGATAAAAGCTTGAGGCGTGTTAATTAAATAGGGTACTTCATAAAAGCCATCTTCCTCTCTGTACACATTGGGTTTAACCCTTGTAAACCACTTTTCAATTTTTTGTAAAAGCATTGGTACTTGTTGTAAGAAATAAGCAATTATAATTAAGTCATAGCAATTTAACTATTTTTTATTTATGATGGAGAACCAGTTGACATAAAACCCTAACCATAAACTTATATCATTTTACTGGCCCTCCAAAATAAACATTAAAGAAGTTATTTTTTCAAAGCGTCCCTGATTTCCATAAGTAGTTTTTCCTGTACGGTTGGTTCCGGAACAACAACTACAACTTCTTCTTTCTTTTTAGAAGCATTCATTCCTTTAATAATCATAAATAATGCAAAAGCCACAATGATAAAGGAAATTATATTCGATAAAAAACTACCGTATTTTACAGCTCCGATTTTCAAATCAGCAATATTGCTTAAGTTAGCGGCATCTAAAGCCGGTTTTAATATTAAAGGCGTAATAACATCCTCAATTAAAGAAGATACTATTTTACCAAAAGCGCCACCAATAATTACACCAATGGCCAAGTCCACTACGTTACCTTTCATAGCAAACTCTTTAAATTCCTTCATCATTCCCATATTTTTTTGTTTTTAAGTTAATATATGCTTTTTTATGTTGCTTGTTAAAGCAAAAAGCCTTTTGAGTTTTAATCAAAAGGTCTTTTGCTTATTTTTCTAAAATTATTTGTTTAGTTTTTTTCTAAACTACTCACTCGGCTTCCTACTTTATCTTTAAGCATTTGCTCATATTTTGTTTTTTGCTCCGGTGTCAGTACGCTTTTCACACTGGTTTCAAAAGTTTGATTGCTTTGTTTCTCAGCAGTTTTCATAGCTTCTTTATCTCCTTTATATTTTGTGCGATCAGCTTCAACTTGTTTAGCACGCTGCAAGGCTGCTGCTGACACTGTTTTTTCTTGTGTGGCATTTAAACCAAGTTTTTCAGTTAATGCCTTTGTTTCCATGCTTGCTTTTTCTTCTACGCTTTTAGCTTTTCCTTCTATGCCTTGTGCGCATACTAAGTTGGTGGCTGCCATAAATAAGGCAAGTGCCGCAATTTTTAGTGTTTTCATTTCTCCGTTTTTTTTAGTGATTTGATTTATGATTATTTACTTTATTGTTTTACTTCAACT
>DATFTU010000033.1:0-3121 GCA_035261565.1 Bacteroidia bacterium | reverse complement strand
CAGAAAAAAAGGCGAAGCAAATACCGATACCCAATTAAGCGAACAGGATAAAGGTTATCTGATGTTAATCAGAGACTTGCAAAAGGTACTCAATGAAGAGCAAATGGAGTGTATGATTAGTATCATTCAGTCACTCGCACTAAACCCCATTGCTTTAAAATCCACCCGTAAGCACATCCAAAACTTCCTGAAAGGCAGACCACAAGCCTGATTTAACCAAATAATTTTTAACAAACCTCATTAAATTCCTATCAAAATGGAACGAGAAACAATCAAAAACGATGCGCTGTTGTTACTACTTGTTGCGCCGACATTACTCCCAGATGCGCTATTGTTCCGACAAGATTGCGCTAACGTTCCGCTACGATACGCCCATGTTACGATTGAAACAGATTTTAATAAACCTTTGACAAATTCGGAATAAAGAGACAACAAATACAGAATAAACAACGAACTAATCAATAAGAAATCAAAATTAAATAGCATAAAAAAACCTCAATACTATTGAATATGGATACCGAAAAGAAAATACCGGATGCTTTTGAAGACACTAAGAAGTTAATAAATGCTCTTTCAGAGGAGAAATTAAACAACTACGATAAAGATGAACTTATAGAAATAAGTTTAGGTTTAGCCGATGAACTAAAAAAGGTTTTTCGGGAAATGAAAAGGCTAACTGTCGAGAAAGAAAAACTAAAAGCTAAAGTTGAGGAACTTGGAACGCCCAAACAACCTGTAACTAAATACGAAGGCTACCCAAGAAACAAAGATTACATAGCTAAATTGTTATTTATATTATCCAAAAATGAAACTGATATGACCTTTGAAGATATAGTAAAAGCATTTTACCTGATGGAAAGCGATTTAGATGAAAGATGGCGCAATCCGAATAAATCTATTTCTAAAATAATTTCTAGGGCTTGCAATTTTCAGGTTGTTATGCGTAAAAAAGCATATGGAAATAGCGGGTATTATATTTATGGTATGCCATAATAATTGTATCAACTTTTGCTGTAGAGAATTGTTGATTTTGATTGACTTTTGGAATCACCTATAAAGACTATACACAGTTATTATATCTGATTATGAGAAGTTTATTATAAATGACTTATAAACTAAAAAGGTATCGGACGGATGCCTTTTTTATTTAATTTTGTTACAACATATTGGCGTTTAGTTTTTTTGTAGTCGAAAACTGGTAATTTAAAACACACAAAAAAATATTCTAAATGCTCACGGCAAGGCGTGGGTATTTGTTTATTTTGTGTGTGGGTATACCAGTACCCCGACTACAAGTAGGCTTATAACCCACGCCGATTGTTTATAGCTATATGAACAGTAAAACTCCAGCAGCAGAATTAACTAATAAGATAATTCTACAACAAAAAGTCAGAAATCTACGGATATATCTTTTGGCGATGCAAACGGTTTTAGCCGGAAGGTTTAAAAAGGATTCTTTTATTCTAATTATCAAAAACTTGCCGGCAAATGAATTATTTCACTTCCATAAAATTGTTATTTATTTTTTTAACACGTCTATTTTCAATCCTTTATGAAAAAAAAGATACGAGTAGCTATCGTTGATGACGATTACATCTACAGGCAAGTTTTAATTGCATACCTCAAACAAAATAAGACTTTCGATATAATATTTGACTGTTCAAACGGCAAAGAATTTATAGAAGCTCTGCTGAAGCATAAACCTGATATAGTATTGTTGGATATAGAAATGTCTATAATGGATGGTATAGAGACTACCGCATATTTATTTAAACACTATCCCGAAATAAAGATATTAATTCATACGATGCATAATGAAGATGGCCTTTCTCATGATTTAATTGCAAAAGGAGCGCATGGCTTCTTATTGAAAGAAAAAGGTTTTCAAGAGGTAACGGAGGCTATTCATGTGATGAAAAAACATGGTTATTATTTTGAAGGTTGGAATTTGCAGAAAATAATAACAGCTAAAAACGGAAATAAAAACGAAGCACCTCCTACGGGAATTAATTTTACAAAAAGAGAATTAGAAATTATTAGGCTGATATGCAAAGAAAACACCAATCAGGAAATAGCAGATAAATTATTTATAAGCAAAAGAACAGTAGATGGCCATAGAGATAATATTTTGCAGAAAACAAAAGTGCGTAATGTCGCTGGTTTGGTTAAATTTGCATTGCATCATGGCTTAATTACACTTAATGAATGAACATACCAACATATTAAAAGAATTTGACAGAGTTTCCTATGGTGATGCAGAGGTAAAAGAAAAACTGATACAGGCATTTCTATCTCAAAAGCCTGATGAGATTAGGATAATAAACAATTGTTTGCAAGAAGAAAATTGGAAAGAGTTAAGAAACATAGCTCATAAACTTAAATCATCTTTTATCTATCTTAATATGCCTCGCCCTATTGAATTAACAGAAGCACTTAGAGTTAAAGCAGGTGCTGATGTTGAAGCTACAAAAAAACAAGCGAAAGAATTGGTCATTATTTGCAATGAAATAATAGAAATATTGAAAAGCAAATCTTAGATTTTTTTAATTCATTAAAAAATTACTTGAAAACAGATTTTTAGAATAAAAAAGATACCCCGTATTAATACCTGTTTTTTCATTTCATTTTTCTTCTTGTAAACTATTAAACCCCTTGTCAGTAGCTGTTTTTAAGCCCTATATTCATATTATGAAAGTATTAATGATTTTATATAGGGTTGTTTAGAAACAAATATTACTATATCATTGCAGCAAATTTTAACAAAATAACCTGATATGAAAAAAATTTACACCTTAGCCTTTATCTTCTTATTTACAGTTTTAACGGGTACAGCCCAAACAACTTATACACTTAGTTATTTAGCAGTAGCAGGTGGCGGCGGTGGTGGTGGTGAGTTGTATAGCGAGGGCGGCGGCGGCGGTGGCGGCGGCGGTGTATTAACCGGAACGACATCTATTTCATTAGGGACTTATAGTATAACAGTTGGTGCCGGTGGTGCTGGATATTTAAATGATAACGGCGCTGTTGGTGGAAATACCTATATAAATGGTGCCGGTGTTTCTGTTGAGTGCTATGGCGGCGGCGGCGGTGGATTGATGGGCCATAATGGCCTTGCGGGAGG
>DATFTU010000032.1:0-4185 GCA_035261565.1 Bacteroidia bacterium | reverse complement strand
ACTATCATTAAGCATTTTAAGAAAAGTGGCATTAATGTTTAAATAGTTAGACCCTACGGTTAAAAGTTCGGTTTTTTTATCTTGTAAAATCAAAAAATTAATGCTGTCAATTTTACTTAACCTTAAGGCTAAACTATCTCTGTTATTTTCAATATTTTTTTTAAAATTAGTAACCTCTGTTAAATTGTTTCTATATACTAAAATATTAACCGAACTGCGTTGTGTGTTTAGTGTAAAAGTGTTTAAGTCATTTAAAAAAGTTAAACATTTGGTTTGATTATGTATTTTAGTTTGTGTTGCGTTGCCGTTTGTATAATAATTATGAATTAATTTTAGTGAAGAATAAACAATTAATATAAGCGAAATTGCAACAAAAATTGCTGCAACTAATAATTCTTTTCTGGTAAGCCCAAATACTTCTTTTCTCACGTAAAGTTATATATGATATTTATTTTTTTGAAGAATCTATTTTAATCCTATTTGTTTGATTTGCAATTTGCCAAGCTGTAAAAAATACTAATTTACTTATTTTTTCCATTTTTGTAAAATCTATTTTTTCTACATCATCAGTAGCCTGGTGGTAATCTTCATGAACTCCATTAAAATAAAAAATAACCGGCACATTGTTTTTAGCAAAATTATAATGATCGCTTCTGTAATAAAACCGGTTTGGGTCGTTCTCGTCATTATAGGTATAATCTAACTGTAAATTAGTATAGGTTTTATTTGCCTGTTCAGATATTTTATGAAGCTCGCTGCTTAATTTATCACTTCCAATTAAGTATATATAATTAGCATTATTTATATGTGCCTCGTCTAACCTGCCAATCATATCAATATTTAAATCGCACACAGTGTTGGCAAGCTCAAAAATAGGGTGGTCAGTATAATATTCGCTGCCTAATAAACCTTTCTCTTCGCCCGAAACATTTAAAAATAAAATACTTCTGCGAGGGCTTTTGCCTTGTTTTTTGGCTTCCTGAAATGCTTTGGCCAATTGCATAATTGCCACAGTACCGCTGCCATCATCATCGGCGCCATTGTATACTTTGCCATCCTGGATGCCCAAATGGTCATAATGAGCAGATAGAATAAGTACTTCATTTTTTAAATCGGTACCTTCTATGTAAGCCATTACATTTTCGGCACTTAGTTTCTTTTTTGCCTGGGTTAAATTTATTTCCAACTTGGTTTTTTCGGTAAAATGAACAGGTTTTATTGATGAAGTGGTTTTTTGAATAATTGATTCTACCGTTTGTTTTGATAAAGCCAAAATTTCATTAGCCATTTGTTTTGAAATATAAATTACAAAAGGATACTCCAAAGAAGCCTTAGCATCTATACTCATGCGGCCATTTTTAATGCGATGTTCTTGTTGTGTATAACTTAATGCAATATTAGTATCTATAATAATTAAATACCTTATTCCTTGCTTTTTAGCTTCGGTTTGCTTTACTCTAAAATTACTGGCCCAAACACTTGCTTCGGTAGATTGGGTAATTAAAGAAGTACCGTCTACTTTATGGGGCTCGCCGGCAAGTACCATTACGGCTTTATTTTTTACGTCAATTTTATCATAATCGTTATAAACCATTGTGTTTATACCATACCCGCAAAATTCAATTTCAGGTATAGTAAAGGAAGTATCGCCTGTAATGTTAGCCCAGGTATAATAATCTGTATTTTGTTTAAAACTCTTATTATTAAAAGAAATCTTTAACTCCTGCGGGCTAAAAATTTCTAATGGAAATGTTTGCTGATAGCCATCTTTTAAGTTTTTTAATGGAGGAATGCCTAAATCTTTATAATAATTTGAAATATACTCGGCACTCATTTTCTGCCCTTTTTGCCCGGTTTCTCTCCCTTCATACTCATCAGAGGCTAATACAGTTAAATTTTTCTTCATGCCATCTGCTGTAATGTATTTGGAAAAACGAACAGCCGTAGTATCAATTTGCTGGGCGGCCATTAAAGCCGGAAAACATACTAACAAAAATTTCAATTTCATGGGCTAAAACTAATAAATTTTACATTCTATCTGGCACTTCTACACAAAGCAATTGCATTGCCTGTTTAATAACTAAAGCACATTTATATGAAAGCTGTATTCTAACCAGTTTTTGTGTTTCATTATCAGCATTTAAAACCGATAATTCATGATAAAACTGGTTGTAGGTTTTTGCTATTTCGTAAATATAGTTGGCTATTAAAGCAGGGTTATAAGTACTTTCAGCCTCTTTAATTACCGTTTTAAAGTCGGATAGGGCATAAATAAGGTCAATTTCTTTTTGATGTAAGGTATAACTGGCTGGAATGGTTTGAATTTTTATTTCATTTGCCGAAAGTTTTGATTTACGCAATACTGATTGTATACGCGCATGGGTATATTGTATAAATGGCCCGGTATGCCCATTAAAATCTATACTTTCTGCCGGATCAAACAACATTTTCTTTTTAGGGTCAACCTTTAAAATAAAGTAACGCAAGGCACCTAAACCTAATATTTTAAATAAATTATTGGCTTCAGTGGCTGTTAAACCTTCGGTTTTACCAAGTTCGGTTGTAGTTTGTTTTGCTGTATCAATCATACTTTCAATTAGGTCGTCGGCATCAACTACAGTACCCTCGCGGCTTTTCATTTTGCCGGTTGGTAATTCAACCATTCCGTAAGAAAGATGGTATAAATTATCGGCATATTTTCTGCCCAATTTTTTAAGGATAAGAAACAGCACTTTAAAATGGTAATCTTGTTCGTTGCCCACAACATAAATAGATTTATCTATTTTAAAATCTCTGTCCTTTTCATTTGCCGTGGCAATATCTTGAGTTATATAAACGCTGGTGCCATTACTACGCAGTACCAGCTTATGATCTAAACCATCAGATGTTAAGTCAATCCAAACCGAGCTATCTTCTTTTTGATAAAAAATACCTTTCTCTAATCCTTCTAAAACAGTTTGTTTACCTAAATTATATACATCACTTTCGTAATAGTTTTTGTCGGCTTTTATACCAAGCATATTATAGGTTGCATCAAAACCTGTATAAACCCAATTGTTCATGGTTTTCCAAAGGTTTCGTACTGTAGTATCATTGTTTTCCCAAGCAACTGTTAAATCGTTTACCTGTTTAGCCAGTAACGATTGTTTTTCTGCTTCTTCTTCATTTAAACCTTTTTGTTTTAGTTCGGTAATTTCAGCTTTATAAGCGTTTGAGTACTGAACATAAAAATCGCCTACTAATTTATCACCTTTTTTACCTGTGCTTTCGGGTGTTGCTCCGTGGCCATATAATTGCCAGGCCAACATAGATTTAGAAATGTTTGTACCTCTATCGTTATACAAACAAGCATGAATAACCTTGTGCCCACGTGCTTTTAAAATTTCGGCTAAGGATGAGCCTAAAAAAATATTCCGCAAGTGCCCCAAATGCAAAGGTTTATTAGTATTGGGAGAAGGATACTCAATCATTACAGACTGGCCGGAAGAATTTGCTTGTTCAAGAGCATATGTATCTTTAGGCAGTATATCTAAAAAATAAGTTAACCATATATTATCTGCCACGCTAAGGTTTAAAAAACCTTTTACTACATTAAAACCTTTTATTAATGAGGTATTTTGTTGTAAATAAGTACCAATATCGTTGCCGGTAATTTCGGGGCTTTTGCCTGATGTTTTTAAAAGTGGAAATGTAACCAGAGTTATTTCTCCTTCAAATTCTTTTCTTGTTTTTTGAAAAGAAATATCGCCGGTATAATTAGTTGCATATAACGCTGAAAGGGCTTTTTTTATAGCTTCAGTAAACTCCTGTAAAATATCCATGCAGTAAAATTAAAATTATTTTTTATCAACTATTCGGTAGTGAGAGTTCCAGTAGGGGTGCCAATTTCCCAATCAGTAAAATCTTCGTTTGCAGTTAAACCATTACCATTAAGAACATCTTTTTTTGTAATAATTTTTACAAATTCTTTTGTATAAATTTTATGAGTGGCTTCATCCCAAAATAACTGTTCGGTATTTAAAACCTCGCCATTAACATTGGTTACTTGTACTTTATATTTTACTTCAGTTTTTTTAGTATCCTCATAACGTACACCATAATTGGCTTTTAGTGTGGTTTTAATTTCGCTATGTTCATTAAAAAATTCTACAAAAAGACCTTTTGGCATCTCAGTATAATGTTCTT
>DATFTU010000031.1:0-3327 GCA_035261565.1 Bacteroidia bacterium | reverse complement strand
ATCAACACAAAAATTTGCAGCAACACCAACATTATTTAGAGATAGAAATCAACCAGATACTTATATTTTAATTCCAAGTACAACTTCCGAAAACAGAAAATATATTCCATTAGGCTTTTTTGACAAAAATGATATTGCTAATAATAGTTGCCATACTGTTCCAAATGGTACTTTGTATCACTTCGGCATATTAATGTCAGTAATGCACATGACTTGGGTAAAAAATATTTGTGGAAGATTAAAAAGCGATTACCGTTATTCAAAAGATATAGTATATAACAACTATGCTTGGCCTGAAAACCCAAGTGATAAACAAACAAAAGCAATTGAGGCAGCTGCACAAAAAGTGTTAGATGCCCGTGCGCAATTTTCTAACAGCTCTTTAGCTGATTTGTACAACCCATTAACCATGCCACCTGCTTTAGTAAAAGCCCATAATGATTTAGATAAAGCAGTAGATAATGCTTACCGCCCGCAAGCTTTTATTAGTGAAGCAAAACGCATGGAGTTTTTATTTGAGCTTTACGAAAAATATACTGCTGATTTGTTTACTAAAGAGAAAGTGAAAAAAGCTAAAAAAACAAAAGCATGAAAATAGCTGCTACAACTACTTTTGAAGAAATAGATGAGGCTGTATTTGCTTATGTTAAGTATAAGAAAATAATTCACGAAAAGGATTTTGATAGACTTGCCATTTTTGGTATTAAAGCAATGGATTTACTACGTTATTTTAATGATAAAACAATTGTAGAAAGATGGGGAGAAGAATTTGCGAATGAAGTTTATTGTGCGATTGAAAAAATATACGAAAGATTTATTCCCGATTCAGTTACTAAAGAGAAGGTTAAAAAAAGAAGGCTTACTTAGGCTACAAGATTGCTGAAGGAGCATGAGCCTAAGCACTACTGATATACAAATATAACAAGCCCTTGCCAAAGCTGATAAGTGGGTGCCTTGTTGGCTGCCTATAGCGATGCCGCCAGGATAAAAGCTAAGCATAAACCGCACGCAACAAGTTATGGCGGCGGAGCAAAAAATGAGAAAGCCTGGGAGTACTTAAAAATAATGAAAGAAATTATTATGCATGCCAGTGTGTATAAAGAAGAAAATAATGTTGCCGATAATATAGACGAGTTGGAAGAAAATATAAAAGATGTTGAAACTTATATACAACTACCCGATGTTAGACAGGAAGTTTTTACAGATACCACAAGCCACCAAGCGCAACCTTCTTAAAGAAGACGATAAAGACCAGCTTAGTTTATTTTAGTTTTTTTGGCTTTATTAATTAACTTATTAATAAAGTAAAGCCCCCACAAAAAGCCGGTTATAAAAAATATGTACGTGCCAAACATTAGCGAGGCCATATAAATACCGTATATGGGGGTGTTTATAAAACCATCTAAACCCAGGTGTTTTGCCAGGTAATTAATTGCAATGGCGTATATAAAAAAAAGAAAATCGACGGCGGTTAGGTATAGAAATATGTGGCGGGTTTTTATAAGCAGCGGTTTTATTTTTTTATCGATTAGATAAAGAAAAACAATAACAGGCGTTAACAGAAAACCGGAGAGGAGTATGGTTTGTATATCATCCATTTAATTATTTAATTTTTGGCGGATGGTATCACTCAACTCTATTACCCCGTTGCTTAGCAGTTTGCCTTTTTTATAGAGTACATATTTGTTTAGGGTTGAAGGAATTTCGTTGCTCAGGCTATCAACCTCGGCTTCGGAAATGGTATCGGATACATAAATACTGAAATCGCTTTTAATGGTCATGTACTCGCTGCAATGAAAACCCGGGCCGGCGCCACAATACCCGATACCGGCCCACACGTTACTAATTTCTTTTCCGGCAGTGTTGTATGTTATTATAAAAGGCAAAGAGCAATCGGCGGCACCAAGCATTATAAGCGCAGTGTAATTGCCGTTTGTTTTAAAGGTGCAGTATGGCGCCATACCAGAGCTATCGTTAGATAAGGAATCGAAGTTTATTAAAGGAAAACCATGCTGAAAATCGCAACCGCGTATTACAATAGGTACAGTGGTTTGCTTGTAATTTTTTAAAAGCGCCGCAAGCTTTGGGTTTTGTGTTGTGGCAGTTTGAGGCTGAGTGTTACACGAGGTAAGCGCCAGAGTTAGTATTAGGAACGGAATTAATTTCAGGCTAAGCGGTTTCATACGTGTTACTTAGTATAAAGATAAAAGGAAATTATGAATGTTGAATGATAAGGTATGAGTTATTGTTACGTTAGGGATGGCAGCGGAAAGCTTTTTGTGTAATCACAAAAACTTGCAGCGTACAGCCCGACGGTGCGTGTTTTACAAAGCACCGGAACGCCCCCGATTTATTTAGAGCTTTCGGCAAGTTTTATTAGCATGCCACTTACATTAAGGCCGGCTTTTTGAATTTGTTTTTCGTTGAGCCTGAATTTTATTTTATCGCCATCGGGGTAAATAAAAACGTGGGCGCCGGCCAGTGCCTGTGTTTGGTTTTCTTCGATAATTAATACGGGTTGCCCCTGCAGGTGTTTGCTGTTTTTATAAAACTCCTGCTGTTTGTTTTCTACAATAACTACTACGTGGTAAAATTTGCCGGCACCAGGGTTGTAAGGCTCAACTATTACCGGCAGGCCATGTACTTTTTTGCCATACATATGAGTGGCCAGGGCATCGTTTAATTTTGACTGGCCAATGATGCCGATGGTAAATTTATCGTGATTAATGGTGCCGGGCCAAAAAATATATTTGCTTATGCTGTAAATGTAAAGGGCTTTGGTATCGTACTCCTGCGCTTTTGAAATGGTGGTTGGTTTTGCTTTTGCGGCAGGGTTGCTGTTGTTTAAAGTTGCCGGAGTTGCCGTATTTTTTTTGAGGCTTGCCTGGCGCAGTAAACTATCTAATAAAATAATCTGGTTTTTAAGGCTATCGTTTTCTACCGACATTTTAGTGAAAACATCTTCGAGGGTTACTTTGTCGTTAAGTGCTTGCTGGTGCTGTTGGTTTAGGGCATTGTACTTTTTTTTAGAAACACAGGCGCCTAAAGTTAAAACTAAAAAAAATGTGAAAATTAATGTATGCTTCATTTGCGGGGAAGCAAATTTAAACAAAATAATTTTTACCCGTTACTTATTGAGAGGCTAAGCACACGAAGCTCTACACGGCGGTTAAGCGCATGCAGGGCTTCTTTTTCCTGGGTGGTTTTTGCTTTAGCAATTTGGGCATCGGTAACTTTTAATTTGGTTTTACCGTAACCTTTTGCCACCATGCGATTAACGGCTATGCCTTTTGCCGTTAGATAATCGGCAATGTTTTGGGCACGGTT
>DATFTU010000030.1:0-7480 GCA_035261565.1 Bacteroidia bacterium | reverse complement strand
AGCCCGTGGCTTTCATTATCTTAAAAAACTGAATTAATATGAAAACAGACCATTTAAAAATTATAGAGTGCCCGCGTGATGCCATGCAAGGCATTAAAGAATTTATACCCACCAAAACCAAAACAGCTTATATAAATACGTTGTTGCAAGTTGGTTTTGATACCATTGATTTTGGCAGCTTTGTATCGCCTAAAGCCATACCCCAGTTACAAGATACGGCCAAAGTTTTAGCAGGTTTAGATTTGTCTAAAACAAAATCTAAACTACTTGCCATTATAGCCAACACCCGTGGAGCACAAGATGCCTGCAATTTTGAAGAGATACGTTATCTGGGTTTCCCCTTCTCTATTTCTGAAACCTTTCAGCAACGCAATACTAATTCAAGTATTGAGCAATCGTTAAAAACGGTTGAAGAAATTCAGAGCCTATGTGTTAAGCACAACAAGCAATTAGTGGTTTACCTGTCAATGGCATTTGGCAACCCCTATGGCGATGTTTGGAACAGTGAGATTTGCATTAACTGGACTAAAAAATTACACAGCATGGGTATCCGTATTATTGCCCCAAGCGATACCATTGGCAGCTCAACACCCGATACAATAAGCTATTTATTCTCGCACCTAATTCCTGAATTTAGCGATGTTGAGTTTGGCGCCCACCTGCACTCAATCCCCGAAAAGATTGTAGAAAAAGTGGAAGCAGCTTATAACAGCGGTTGCCGCCGTTTTGATAGTGCTGTCCTTGGCTTTGGTGGTTGCCCTATGGCAGCCGATAGTTTAACAGGCAATATTGCTACCGAGGCAATGGTAAACTATTTTGAGTCTAAAAAAATTGCTACCGGCTTAAATTTAAACTTGCTTGATAAAGAGGTTATGCAACAAAGCACCAGGTTATTTAACCAGTATCATTAACCTTTTCTTGTCATTTCAACCGAAGGGAGAAATCTGTATTTAATTATAACAAACAATATAATCCCAATACAGATTTCTCAGCCGTTCCTCTTTCAAAATAACAAGCACTTGTACTATAACATTCATATAAAAACAAAAAGAGCGATTAGAATTTCTAACCGCTCTTTTTTTATATAATCTAAATCTATTACTGAGGAATATTTAATTCCTTAATAATGTTAGTGGCACCACCCACTTTATCAATTACAAATAACACGTAACGTACATCAACACAAATGGTGCGGTTAAGGTTTTTATCAAAAGCTATTTTGTGGCTTAGGGCTTCATAGTTACCATCAAAAGCTAAACCAATTAATTCTCCTTTACCATTCATTACCGGCGAACCTGAGTTACCCCCTGTAATATCATTAGTAGTAATAAATGATACCACTAAATCGTTATGCGCTTTATCCATATAAGGCCCAAAATCTCTTTTGCGGGCTAATTCAACAAAGTTTTTAGGTAAATCAAATTCATAATCGCCCGGCACATATTTTTCTAACACACCTTTCATGGTACAAACACTGGCTAAATCCAGTCCATCACGTGGGTGGTATGGTTTTACTTCGCCAAAGCTTACACGCATAGTAAAGTTAGCATCCGGATACATTTTTTTAGTACCCTTTTCTTCCATTACACCTTTTAAGTAAGTTTTACCTAACCAGGCATTTTTAGCCTGAAAATCGGCATACGCTTTTGCATAGTTTGCCATGTAGTAAGAGTTAAATGCATTGGCAGTAAAAAAGGCTAAATCTTTATGCAGGGTTGCCGTATCTGGTTTAGCTATAAACGCGTTCCATTTATCTTTATTTAAAAACATTGTGTTTGCAATTACATCATTAGCATACGCAGCAAAAGAGTTTACGTTGTTTAAATCGCCATACTTGGCTTTTAACCAGTTATAAAAACCTTGCGGAATTTGGTCTTGCTGAATATCGTTATAAAACATATTGGTTACGGCAGCCAAAATATTTTTATCTGATGCTATATTTTCATCTTTAACAAAAGTGCTATAAGATTTTTTAGCTGCTTCGGTTGCTTTACTAATTTCATCTGCGGTGGCATCTTTTTTAGATAATACTTTATCTAAAGCCCCCATATCTGATGCAAACTTAATTAACGGAGAACCTAAAATGCCTTCATTTAAGTACACACGCCATTTAGCATAAGGAGTCCAGGCTTCATAAGCCTTACGGTAATCCTGGAAAACAGATAAATATTCAGGTTTGCCTGCTGCCCAGTTTAAAAAATCACCTTCGTCTTTTTGTTTTTGTCCGTACACATCGTACTTAATAAGTTGTTTGCTTTCACCATCAAAAAATTTCCAGTAGTTTGCAATACCCGCGTAAGATGATGCTAATTGAAGTTTTACAGCGGCATCTTTAACCATTTGCTCTTTCATTAATTTTAAACGCACATCACGTAAATTAACTAAAGCAGGGTTTTCAACTTCGGTTTTTAGTTTAACACCAAATGAGGTTTCATAACGGTTTGTACCGCCCGGGTATCCATAAATCATAGCATAATCGCCATCTTTAACTCCTTTAATAGAAACCGGTAAAAAGTATTTTGGTTTTAATGGTACATTATCAGCTGCGTAATCGCCGGCTTTGCCATCTTTGGTCATATACACTCTAAACACCGAAAAATCGCCTGTGTGGCGAGGCCACTCCCAGTTATCAGTATCTCCGCCAAATTTACCAATGCTTTCAGATGGGGTACCCACTAAACGCACGTCTTTATATCTCTCGTAGGTAAATAATAAAAACTGGTTGCCTTTAAAAAATGATATCACCCGCCCTTCGTATGTTGTGCCTTCGGTTAATTTTTTGCCCAGTTCGGTTAAAATATCAGGTAGTTTTTTTAAATAATCAGTTTCTGATAAACCTTTGGTGGCTTCGTTTACTTTATCGGTAACGTCGTCAATTTTTATTAAAAACTGAACGCTTAAATTTTCACTCGGAATTTCTTCAGCTTTTGATTTTGCCCAAAAACCATCACGCAGGTAATTATGCTCAACCGAGCTTGCTTTGGCAATAGCCTCGTAACCGCAGTGGTGGTTGGTAAATACCAAACCTTCATTACTTACAATTTCACCGGTACAACCTCTGCCAAAAATAACAATGGCGTCTTTTACACTTGGCTTATTTATATCATACAATTGCTCTTTGGTAAGTTTTAAACCTTTTTTTACCATATCATCATACACCTGTTGGCCAAGCAACATGGGCAGCCACATACCTTCGTCGGCCTTTACGGCAACATTAAATACAAAAGAGATAATTAATGCGAGAGTAATTTTTCTTGTCATAGAGTTTAGTTTTTAATGAGAGGGCAAATTTAGCAAAAGAGTGCTTTGATATGTCCCCACTTACGTATAAAAACGACCAGTGGTCAAATTTTGGATATGAAATTACTTAGTAAAAACCGGAAATTTTAAAAACTATCTTTAGTTAACGTTAAATCATTAATTAATTTAACTACAAATTCCAGTTGCTCTTCTCGGGTAAGGTCGGTATTATCAAGTACTATGGCATCATCAGCTTTAGTAAGCGGGTTTTCTTTGCGATGTGTATCAACATGGTCGCGTTCCAGTAAATTTCTTTTAACATCCTCGTTACTAACGTGCATGCCTTTACTGGTAAGCTCATCAACACGGCGGCTGATGCGTACATCCATATCAGCCACCATAAAAATTTTTAATTCAGCCTTCGGAAAAACATTTGTACCAATATCTCTGCCATCCATTACAATACCTTTACCCTTGCCCATTTTACGTTGCAAGGCAACCATGTGGGTACGTACATCTTTTACGGTGCTTACTTTACTAACCATTTCAGCCACCTCAAGACTGCGTATTTGGCGCTCAACATTAACTTCGTTTAAATACGTATCAGATGTTTTGGTTTGCGGGTTAAAATGAAATGTAATATGCACTTCGGGTAAAATGGCAATAATTTCTTCGTCTAAAAAAACCTTATCCTTTATCATGCCTTTTTGCAGCGCATACAAAGTTACGCAGCGGTACATGGCGCCCGAATCGATATAAGCATAGCCAAGGTTAGAAGCCAAGGCTCTTGCCAACGTACTTTTTCCGCAGGAAGAGAACCCATCTATGGCAACTATTATTTTAGACATAAGACTCCACAAAAATTGCGATATGTTATCAAATAAAAAAGTTTTTTTGTGAGAAAGAATTTGTTATTTCAATAATTCATCTAATGGTTGAGCCTCACTTACCGCCTCATAAAATAATTTTTGAATTTTGGTGCGTATACCGCTTTTTGCCAGCTTGTTTTCATCGGCATTTGGGTACACCCGGTTAGACAGAAAAACATACACCAAACCATTAGCAGGGTCGGCCCATACCAGTGTGCCTGTAAACCCAGCATGGCCAAAACTTTGAGGCGAGCATTCTCTGGCAACAGGGCTTTCTTTTTTAGGGTCGTTTTCAGGTTTTTCAAAACATAAACCCCGGCGGTTTTTAGGGCAATACAAACATTTTTGGGTAAACTCTTTTACCGTATTTGAGTCTAACCACTGCTTACCAGCATACTTGCCTTTGTTTAAATACATTTGCATAAGGACGGCCAAATCAGTAGCATTGGCAAACAAACCTGCATGCCCTCCTACTCCGCCAAGCAAGGCAGCGCCCGGGTCGTGCACATAACCTTGTATTAATTGCTTACGGAATTTGGTATCGTTTTCGGTAGGTACAATTTCACTTTTTTCAAAATAATTTAGCGGTTTATAAATCATATTGCACAAGCCCATTTTGCTGTAAAAATTTTGCTGCACATACTCGTTAAGTGGTGTTTTGGTTATTTGTTCAATAATTTTTTTGGTATAGTAATAGCCTATATCGCTGTACACATACTCACCTTTTTTACCCAATTTACTGGCTGCAATTTTTTTATAAATACTATCTGTAAAATCTGTACGTATAAATAAACTATCTGCCACCTGGTTACTAAACACAAATGTTTTAACCTTACTGTAATAGCCATCTTTAAAACTATTATCCTTATTAAGAGTCGATTGGTAAAACGGAATCCAAGCCGGTAAGCCTGCCTGATGGGTTAGCATTTCTTTAATGATGATGTTTTCTTTATTCGTCTTTTTAAGCTCAGGTAAATAATGACCAAGCTTTTGGTCTACATCAATTTTCTTTTTACCAACCAAATCCATTAACGCTAAAGCAGATGAAGCCACTTTAGTAACCGAAGCAATATCATATATCGATTGGTTAGTTACCGTATCTGTTCCTTCATACGTATATTTCCCGAAAGATTTGCAGTAAAATATTTTACCATCTTTAGCAGCCACAATTTGGCAACCGGGATAACACTTATCACTTATGCCTTTTTGTGCGATGCTGTCGATTTGTGCGAGCTTTTTTTTTTGAATTCCTAAAACTATAGGAGCAACTTGCTGCATTCTGATAGCTGTGGGTATAACCAACCCCGTGCCCCGTTTGAAAGGCAAGGTTGTTACGGGTAATTTACCACTTACTCCCAAGGCACCTGCTATAACATCTGATGCTGCTTTTTGGGTATAGTTGTTATACTCATAGCCTTCAATAACAGCAGCAGCGCTTGATAGGTTTTTATACTTATTAAATATATAAGGGTTTGAGAAAAACACCACCGCCGTTGGTTTAAGCTTAACAAGTGTATCAATAAAGGCAATACTTTGCGGATTAGCACCAAAATTATCATCGGGTTTTTGGTTGGTTTTATTAACCTGAACAATAATCATATTATAGGCAGCCAGTTTTTTTAATAGCGTATCGTAAACCGATTTTTTTTCGTTATGCGATACGCCATAAAAATCAGTTTTAAAATACTGCGCCATGTTTTGTGAGAACATATTTTTATCAGTAACCCCAACCGATACCTCGGCTATTTTAAGTGTATCAGGCTTTAATAAAGGCAATAAATTATTTTTATTTTGAAGCAGCGTAATGGCATTTTCATACAACTTGGTATTAAGTACAACTGATGCATTTGTGTTTATTTCATCATTTAACAACCGGGTTGGGGCTGTTTTATTTTTATCTAAACCGCACCAAAATTTAACTTTCAAAATCTTTTTGCAACGGGCATCAATTTCATCTTGCGTTATTTCATTATTGGCAATGGCTTTTTTAATTTCTTCCATCGCCTTTGGTACATCTTCGCTAAACAAAAGCATATCATTGCCTGCTAAAAGGGCTTTGGTATCAAGCATACCCGGCTTGTTATAATCGGCAGCACCTTTCATGTTTAAAGCATCAGTAAACACCAAGCCTTTAAAATTCATGCGCTCCTTCAACAATTTTTGTACTATGTTTTTTGATAAGGTTGAAGGTAAATTTTTAGTGGTATCAAGTTGCGGAATAAATAAATGCGCCACCATAATACTACCCAAACCTCTGTCGAATAAATATTTAAATGGAAAAAGCTCAAGTGTATCTAACCTTTCTAAACTATAAGGCACAATGGGCAATGTTTTGTGCGAATCTTTATCGGTATCGCCATGCCCCGGAAAATGTTTAGCGCAAGCCAGCACATGCTCATCTTGCAAGCCCTTCATATATAGATATGATTTTTTAGCAACGGCTGTTTTATCCTCGCCAAACGAGCGCATAGATATAACAGGATTATTAGGATTATTATTTACATCGGCCACAGGCGCAAAGTTTACATGTATACCAACGGCCTTACACTCGCGTGCTATTTGCCTGCCCATATAATATATTAGCGAATCGTTTGCCATGGCTGCTAAAGTCATTTGGCGAGGGTATTGGGTTGTACTATCCAGCCGCATAGCTAAGCCAAACTCGCCATCAATACTCATTAACAAAGGTGTTTTAGCTTTTGATTGGTAATAGTTTGCCAGTTTGGTTTGCCTTACCGGGCCACCCTGCATAAAAATTAACCCGCCAATGTTATATTTTGTAACCAAGCTATCAATTTGCCTCACGTGTTTCATATCCTTATTACTCCAGGCAGCAATCATAAAAAGTTGCGCTAAACGCTCATCGGGGCTAAGGCTTGCATAAACAGAATCGACCCACTTGGTTTCTACATCAACAAAAGGAGGTTTTATTTGTGCGGTAATTTTTCCGGAGAAAAAAGAGAATAGGACTATTAGCGAGATAATTTTTTTCATGTCGCATAAAAGTAGTTAGATATATAAAGAGTATAGAAAGCCTGAAAAAACTTTGCTAACAAAAATTTTTTAATAATTAATATTATTGCATAATACCGTCTTTCATAAGCAACTGGCGGTCGCTCATATCGGCTAAATCTTTGTTGTGGGTTACAATAACAAAGGTTTGCTGCAGTTTTTCGCGCAGGGTAAAAAACAGTTTATGTAATTCGTGCGCATTATTGGTATCTAAATTACCCGATGGCTCATCAGCTAAAATAACGGCAGGGTTGTTTATTAAGGCACGGGCAACAGCCACTCGTTGTTGTTCTCCACCCGAAAGCTCTGTGGGCTTATGATCTATACGGTGCGACACGCCTAATAAGTCCAGCAATTCC
>DATFTU010000029.1:0-7181 GCA_035261565.1 Bacteroidia bacterium | reverse complement strand
CTCCGGTAATATTCTTCTCCAGTAAATCTTTTAAACCGTTGTCTGATTTATATACGTTATCGTTAAAATATAGTGTTAACCCCGTGTTTAAGAAAGCGTAGTTCCATAACATACGGTCAATATACTCATGCACAAAGTGGTATTTTTTAAATATGGTATCATCGGGTCTAAACTCAACATACGTTCCGTTTTCTTCGTTGGTTTTTTCAAGCTTCGATTCTTTTACCAAAGTACCGCGGTTAAACTCGGCACGTTTGCATTGCCCGTCGCGGTATGATATTACAATAAACGAGCTCGATAAAGCATTAACCGCTTTAGTACCCACACCATTTAACCCGATAGATTTTTTAAATGCATCGCTGTCGTATTTACCTCCGGTATTTATTTTTGATACCACATCAATCACTTTTCCTAACGGA
This sequence comes from Bacteroidia bacterium, assembly GCA_035261565.1. Lineage (GTDB taxonomy): Bacteria > Bacteroidota > Bacteroidia > B-17B0 > Aurantibacillaceae > PALSA-968. Next base: position 6,762 of record DATFTU010000029.1, on the reverse strand, counting down.
ATACCGCGCCCATAATCGCGGATAGAAACAACCCCTTCTTTTACCTGCACATTTATTTTTTTGCCGGCACCCATCATAAACTCGTCAATCGAGTTATCCATAACCTCTTTAATAAGTACATATATACCGTCATCAAAAGCAGATCCGTCTCCCAGTTTACCAATGTACATGCCGGGGCGCATACGTATATGCTCTTTCCAGTCTAATGATTTTATACTGTCTTCGTTGTAATTCGATTCTTGTTTTGCCATCTAAATTTCTTTGTAATTAATTCTATAATAAATTTTTTAAACGTTGAACCTGAAATTCATAATGTCTCCATCAGCCACCAAATATTCTTTTCCTTCTACACGTAGTTTGCCAACTTCTTTGCAGGCAACCTCCGAGCCCAAGGTTACAAAATCGTTATACGACATAACTTCGGCTTTAATAAAGCCTTTTTCAAAATCGGTGTGTATAACACCTGCTGCCTGTGGTGCTTTCCAGCCTTTATTGATAGTCCACGCGCGCACTTCTTTCACACCTGCGGTAAAATAAGTTTGCAGGTTTAATAATTTGTAAGCGGCTTTAATTAGTTTGTTTACACCCGGCTCATCTAACCCCATCTCGGCTAAAAACATCTGTTTTTCTTCGTAGGTTTCTAAAGCAGATATTTCGCTTTCCATTTGTGCGGTAATAATCAGTAACTCGGCATTTTCACCTTTAATGGCTTCGCGCACGGCTTCTACAAATTTGTTGCCTGTTTTAGCCGATGCCTCATCCACATTACAAACATACATTACGGGTTTAATGGTTAGCAAATGCAAATCGGCAATGTAAGGCAATTCACTTTCTTCTAACTGCGCTGCACGGGCAGATTGCCCGCTCTCTAAAATTTCTTTAACTTTCGATAAAGCATTGTAAGTTTTCACAGCTTCTTTATCGCTGCCCGTTTTAGCCTGACGCTCAAACTTTTTTAGTTTAGTATCAACGCTTTCTAAATCTTTTAACTGTAATTCGGTATCAATAATTTCTTTATCGCGCACCGGATTAACCGAGCCATCCACGTGTACCACATTAGGGTCTTCAAAGCAACGCAGCACGTGTAAAATAGCATTACACTCGCGTATATTGCCTAAAAATTTATTTCCCAAACCTTCGCCTTTGCTGGCGCCTTTCACAAGTCCGGCAATGTCAACAATCTCAACGGTAGTAGGCACAATGTTTTGCGGGTTAACCATTTCTGCCAGCTTATTTAAACGCTCATCAGGTACGGTTATAGTACCCACGTTTGGGTCAATAGTGCAAAACGGAAAATTAGCTGCCTGTGCTTTGGCATTGCTTAAACAATTAAAAAGAGTTGATTTACCAACATTGGGCAAACCAACTATACCACATTTTAGAGCCATACTTAAATTTTAAAATTCGTGCAAATTTACGCTAATAGCACGGTTTTTAATAGCTTTTTATTAACAGAATTGGGGTAGGAAGGAGGAGAGGTGTAAACCTACTCCCATTCAATAGTAGCCGGGGGTTTTGAGCTTATATCATAAACCACGCGGTTTACCCCTTTTACTTTGTTAATTATTTCGTTAGATATTTTTGCCAAAAACTCATAGGGCAAATGGCACCAGTCGGCCGTCATACCATCCGTAGATGATACGGCGCGCAGGGCAACCACGTTTTCGTATGTGCGTTCATCGCCCATAACCCCAACTGATTGGATGGGTAAAAATATAGCCCCTGCTTGCCAAACCTGGCCATAAAGTCCACTCGATTTTAAACCATTAATAAAAATGGCATCAACCTCTTGCAATATTTTTACTTTTTGTTCGGTAATATCGCCTAAAATCCTGATGGCCAATCCCGGCCCGGGGAAGGGGTGCCGGTTTAAAAGTGCATCATCAATATTTAAAGCTCTCCCCACGCGGCGCACTTCATCTTTAAACAAACTGCGTAAAGGTTCAACCACTTGTAGTTTCATATAATCGGGCAAACCGCCCACATTGTGGTGCGATTTAATAGTTGCCGATGGCCCTTTTACCGAAACACTTTCAATCACATCCGGGTAAATAGTGCCTTGTGCCAGCCACTTGGCATCTTTCACCAGTTTCGATTCATCATCAAACACATCAATAAAAACTTTGCCAATGGTTTTGCGTTTTTTCTCAGGGTCTGTTAAGCCGCTTAATGCATCATAAAAACGTTTCGATGCATCAACGCCCTTAACATTCAGCCCCATGTGCTTGTATGATTCTAACACATCGGTAAACTCATTTTTTCTCAATAAGCCATTATCAACAAATATGCAATGCAGGTTTGTGCCAATGGCTTTGTGCAGTAGCACGGCAGCCACCGTACTATCAACCCCGCCCGATAAACCAAGTATAACCTTGTCGTTGCCAATTTTTGTTTTCAGTTCGGCAACCGTTGTTTCAATAAACGAGTCCGATGTCCAACTGCCTTTGCAACCGCAAATATCAATTACAAAGTTTTTAATTATTTTAATGCCTTCGGTACTGTGGTAAACTTCCGGGTGAAATTGTATGGCATATGTTTTTTCGCCTTTTATATGAAACCCGGCAACTTTTACATCATGTGTGCTGGCTATAATTTCGTAATTATCGGGTATTTTGGCAATGCTGTCACCATGACTCATCCATACTTGCGATTCATTGCTTACATCCTTAAACAATTCATTTTTGCTGTTTACAAATTCCAGGTGCGCCCGGCCGTACTCGCGTGTATTGCTTTGTGCAACCTCTCCGCCAAAATAATGGGCTAAATATTGGGCGCCGTAGCAAACGCCTAATAAAGGCAATTTGCCCTTTATGTTTGTTAAATTGGGTTTAGGGGCATCTTTTTCGCGCACGCTATGCGGACTGCCCGAAAGAATCACGCCTTTAAAACCTGAAGTTATTTCAGGTATTTTGTTGTACGGATGAATTTCGCAGTAAACATTAAGTTCTCTAACACGGCGTGCTATTAGTTGCGTAAATTGAGAACCAAAATCTAATATTAAGATACTTTCTTGCATGTGCAAAATTAAGTTATTTCGGATAAGAATGGTTATATTTGTTTTTAAGAAATAAACAACCCATGAAATTACGTTACTTACTTTTAATACCTGCTTTTTTTGCTGTTCAGGTAACAGTAAAAGCTCAGATTGTAAACAATCTGGTGGTTTTTAGTAACGAAGGTGAGCGCTTTACAGTTATACTGGATGGGCTAAAAGAAAACCAAACCCCCGAAAACTATGTTAGAATAGTGGGCCTGGATTTAAAAGTATATCAGGTTAAAATTATTTTCGAAAACAAAAAATTGAAAGATGTAAATACTACACTTACTTTTTTCAGAACTGGTAAAGAGTGCATTTTTGCCTTAAATAAACACGGCAAAAAAAAACATACATTAGATTATAATTCCGAAAAAGAAATTGATGGTTTTATCGACCCTGCTACGCAACAAAATCCCCAAAATATAAATGCACCAACATCTACCGAAAACCTAACGTCTGTACCAACTACTGCTCCAACACCCGAGCCGGTTACAAATCCTGCTATTTCTACGTTTCAAACGGCACTTAACAATATTGTGGCACAGCCAACAGACCAAGGTAAACTTAATACCGCTTTAACCATGCTGGCTAATGGTACTTTAAATGTTAATCAAATAAAACAGGTGTTTGCTGTATTTTCTACCGACCAATCAAGGTTAGCTTTTGCTAAACAAGCTTGCACAAAATTAAAAGACCCTAATGTATACACCGAAATCGTAAACCTGTTTGCTAACGGGGCTATAAGGCAAGAATTGCAACTATTTTTACAAAGCAAAAAATAACCCAATAAAAAAGCCCTGCATGCAGGGCTTTTTTATTGGGTTAAATCAAATGGATTTTATTTTTTATAAGGCTCCATTACTGTAGTAATATCAACGTCAATTTCTTCGGCAATTTCTTTTACGTAAAGCGATGGTACTTTAATTTTATAGTCAGCAGGCTTTACTTTAAATTTAGACGTTATAGTAATTTCTTTTCCTTTAATGGTTAACGTACCACTTGTTGTAATTTGCTGCGTAGTGCCGTGCATTTCCATAGTACCCGTACAGGTTACATTATACGTACCATCTTTACTGTAATCAATTTTTTCGTTTATTTTTCCTTTAAAAGTGGCATATGGATATTTTTCCGACTCCATATAATTCTCGTTAAAATGCTCTTGCATAAACGACGATTCAAATTTAAACGATGTGTTTTGTACACGCATCTGAAAATTACCCGTAGCGGCATCTAACACAGGTTTAGCTGTGTTACTGCTAGCCTCAATATCTTTCATAGCTGTTTTTGAAAAAAAATGTGTTACGCAGGTTTTGCTCATATAAATTTGCGCTTGTGTTACATTAGCTATAACAAGTACAGCAGCCGTTAAAAATATTTTTTTCATGTTATGTGTAATTTAATTGTTTGCTAAACAAAAATAGAAGATAATTCTATATAAATACTGATTTTATTTAGTTACAATAATTTTTTCAGTATAAATTCTATCTGCCGTTTGCACTTGTAAAAAATATGTGCCGTTTGCTATATATTGTAAATTAATCTCTTTATCCGTAACTATATCCATTGCATAAATAGTTTCTCCTAAAATGTTTTGTATAAAAACAGTAGCTTTCTCCTGTTTCAGTTCAGCTATCGAAACAGTAAATAACCCATTTGTAGGGTTCGGAAATACTTTTAAACTTGCCTGGTTGGCCTTTAAATCGGCTATTCCTAACGGATTACAAGCGTCTGTTAATGTAGCGCCATTATAAATAGTTGGTGCTGCCGGAAGTGTGGTAACATTATAAGCAATGGGCAACATACTTGCGTTAGTTACGGTTGTATTAGTAATTCTTTTATTTAAAACTACGTTTGTTTGGTTGCAGTTGCTGTTTCCGTTTGCATCTGTTTTAATTACATAAAAATCGTAATTCCCTTTTCCAAAACTGTTGCTTTGTCCGGCTAAAATATATCCGCCGTCAGTTGTTTGCATAGCCGTATTTGCTTCATCATCACCCGTACCGCCAAATGTTTTTGCCCAAAGTGTATCGCCATTAGGGTTTAGCTTTAATAAAAAAGCATCGTAATTTCCCATGCCAAAACTATTGGTATATCCGGCTAAAATATAACCACCATCCGTTGTTTGTTGTATGGCTTGCCCATAATCATTACCTGTTCCGCCAAATGTTTTTGTCCAAAGCGTATCTCCGTTAGCATTTGTTTTTATCACGTATACGTCTATATCGTTTCCTGTGCTATCGGTGCTATAAGATCCTCCAATAACAAAACCGCCATCCGTTGTTTCATAAATAGCATTGCCCCAATCGGGGCCTTTATAGCCATAGGTTTTTGTAAAAAGGGTATTTCCTGCCGAATCAGTTTTTAAAAGAAAAGCATCTCCGTTAATTTCTCCAAAACCATTTCCATAACCGGTTATAACATAACTCTTATTGGCTGTTTGTTTTATACTGTAAGCATCAGTAACCTGCCCTCCGGTTTCTAATACTTTTTGCCAAAGCATATTACCTTGCGCGTTGGTTTTTATTAAAAAAAGGCTTGTAGTATCTGTTGTATAACCGGCCAGTATATAACCTCCATCAATTGTTTGGGCAACAGTATTCCCAAAGTCCGATGCCGGCCCGCCATAGGTTTTTGTCCAAAGTGTATCACCATTCACGTCTGTTTTTAATAGACAAGCATCATAATATTGTATGCCAAAACTGCGGGTATATCCGGTTGTTATATAACCTCCGTCACTTGTTTGTTGTATGGCATAAGCTTCGTCATCTAATGCGCCGCCATATATTTTTGACCAGATTATATTCGATAACGAATCGGTTTTAATAATATAAAAATTATTACCGCCACTGCCATAGCTATTTGTATAACCGGCTAATACAAAGCCATGGTCGTTAGTTTGTTTAACCGAAAAACAATATTCAGAAAGAGAATCGCCAAACGTAGTTTGAAATTTTGTTTGCGCCCTGCTTATATTAATTAATAAAATACATAAAAAAACAAGTATACTGCTTTTAACTCTCATATAAACAAAAAAACTGTAGAAGCAAATGTAAACACTTTGCTACATACAAAGTAAGATTAAATAAAGTACTTATGAGTATACGTGTAAGGAGTTTCCGCTAAGAGAAGTGTGATAAGTTTGAAGGTTAGTTGATGCGGGCCCTCTTGTTACAACACCCGAAGTATTAAATTGAGCCCCGTGTAAAGGACAATTAAAAGTATCCGAGCTTGAAAAACTAAGGGTGCCTCCCTGATGGGTGCAGGTGGCCGACACAGCAATAAATGCTCCTGCCGATGTGCGGGCAACAATTACGCCATTTTGTATCAAATACCCTCCGTTTGCTGCCAGCGGACCAGTTGAAACATCTGTTGTAAAATTTACATTAGTGGGTGCTGATGACGAACTGCTGTTTTTTTTGCAACTGCCTGCGCATGCCGCTATAAATAAAACAGCCGCGCCCACACCAACTTGCTCAATAAATTCTTTACGGGTTATAGTTTGCATTACTAAATTAAAAATAAAAGTAGCTGGCTAAACTGAAGATAATCTGATTTTAGCAATTTATAACACTACGCTCCCTTTAATATTTAAAGTAATTGTATGCAAGTTGTTTTTATAGCCGTACTGTATATCAAAATTAAATATTTCGCATATTTTTTTTACAATAGCCAAACCTAAACCTAATGATTCGGCTGATCCTTCTTTATAAAAACGTTCAAAAAAT
>DATFTU010000028.1:0-2016 GCA_035261565.1 Bacteroidia bacterium | reverse complement strand
CTTGAAATAAAATAACCCCTATTACAACCTGCCCTAAAATTAAACTAAGTACGTTTTTTAATTTATCGTTTTTTATTACAAATTTGTTCAGTAAAAATGCTACAAACAGTAATACCGAACATTCAATTATTAAAGTAACTATACTGTGAACAACAGCTTTCCATATAGTTAAACTTTGGAATAAAAGTTCTTTAAATGGGTGATTAATTACTAAATTAGTTAGCGGAGCAAATAATTTAAACACCAATAAAATAAAAACACAAGTTATTAGTAAAAGTATATTACGCCAAATAAAATGCTTTGGCATTATCTTATTTTTATAAACCAAAACTAAGCTTAGTAAAAAAATACCGCCAAAAAGGCAAGGAATTATCATAACAGAAACCGTACAACCTATAATTGAAATTAAATATAAATAATCCCACTCTTCTTCTATAATAAAATAAAACAAGGGTAATAGTATATAATAATAAGTTATAAAATTAGGGCGTAGCCAAAAATCGGTATATACAGGAAAGCCCGAACCCAACACACTTACCATATACAACGGCAACATTGAAAGGCATATAAAAAGCAAAAAATATAATAATTTATTATTTTTAGTAAAGCCCAACACTCCATAAGAAACACTTGCTATAAGAAACGGATATGCCACATATTTGAGCGCAATTACAGATTTAATAGAAAATGGAAGCGTAACTAAGGATGCTAACCACATTTCAAAATAATGATAAGGTGTTGTGCCATGAAAAAGGTTATTGTATTGATTATAGAAATGATAAAAATTTTCTTGCTTAAATTCTCTCAACGAGTAAACTATTTTAGAATAGTATCTAACATCATATTCAATTGAAAGAGGTAAAGAGTAACAACCACACAGTATATATACAATGGGAAAAACATATAGTAAAGATAAAAGCTCTTGGTATTGAATTTTATTTACTTTAAATCTATTGTTGTTTTTATATAAGAAATAAACAAGCACAACACCTGAAATAAGATTAATAGTTTTAAATCCTGTAATTATATATGAGTATAAACAAACTATCGTAAAAAGACCCAAAAACGAATTAAAAAAATAGGTTTTTGTTTTATTATTTAAGCTAATATTATAAAAGAACAACCCTGTAAACAGACTAATAAAAAACAGAATCAGGCCTAAAGCCGAAAAAGTTAAAACCTGAACTATACTATAGCTTGAGCCAATCATAACAATTAGTTTTATTTTGATGGTACACTTTTGAAATATTAGAAAAAGTTGAATTGCCCTGATAATATAAATGTTGACATCTGCTTAACAAAAACATTTCCATAACGCTTTCTTCAAAAAGTGTATATTTTAACTCTTCTTTTGGGTCATTATGTAATGCCCACTGATGCATGCCTTCGCCGCTTAATTTGGGTTTCATTTTAGGAAATAAAATTAGGTCAGGTAATGCTTTAAAGAACATAGTTTCAACTTCAGTTGAATCAGTTGAAAGGTAAACTGGAGTATTTTTATGTTTTGTTGCTATGTGCTCAATTACTTTTTGCACACTGGTAGTAGGTCGTTTATCGGTATTTCGAATATGTACGCCGATGGACTCATTCAATTTATTATCATTAACAAATTGACTTATTTTTTCGATTATAAAAGGTTTTAAGCTTACATATTTAGTAAGTTCATTATAGTTTATATAAGGCAAAAAATCCACATAATAAAGTATATCATCATGTATATTATCAGGTAAATCGCTGCCTGAATTTAATGAGTTAAAATAATTTCCATTAGTTATTGGTTGCCATCTTCTTCGCAATTTTTTTAACCAAGGGAATATAAATAATTTACTTGGTAGTCTTTCCAAAAAAGGTGATTGTTTATTAAAATACAAATCATATACACCTTCTGATTTATGTTGCTTAAATAGTTCAGAACTATGTTCAATATCTAACCAGTGTTCAATTTTTTCAATAGAGGAGTATTCAATATTTTTTAGCTCAAAACATTTAGTAAAAGCATCGATGCCTTTTTTATCA